>DAOWIN010000073.1 GCA_030640885.1 Candidatus Omnitrophota bacterium | reverse complement strand
TCTTTATATCCACTTCAATAATTCAATGAAAAGATTTCAAATAAGGAATTTTTGTTCAATAAGAAGAGGTTTATTTATTCTTTTCTTTACCATTTTATTTCTTCTGAGATTGTATAAATTAGGTTCCCATGACTTTTGGTATGATGAAATTTTTACGATTAGTTATGCTAAATATCCTTGGTCTAATTGGAACGCGCCGTTTTACTGGATATTCCTTCATTTCTGGATAAAACTGTTCGGCATTTCAGAATTTAGCCTGCGCTTTCCTTCATTAATTTTTAGCTTTCTATCCGTAATTTTGATTTTCTTTTTGGGAAGAAATTTATTCAATAAAAGAGTTGGTATATGCGCGGCTTTAATTATGGGGGTTAGTCCGTTTCATCTCTGGTATGCCCAGGAAGCGCGGGACTATAGTATGCTTTTATTTTTTGGCTTGCTTTCGAGTTTATTATTTTACAAGGCTTTAAGAAAAGGCGAAAACAGGCAATGGTTACTCTTTATCTTAGTTTCTTTTTTGGGTATTTACACCAATTATTTTTATATCTTTTTATTTTTTACTCAATTTTTATATCTTGTCTTTCTCAAAAAGCTGAGGTTGAAATTCAAAGAAGTAATTGTTTTTTTAATCATCGCTTTAAGTTTCAGTTTTTATTTACCCCGGTTTTTGAGTAAATTTTATTATGTCTGGGAAGGATTCTGGATATCTGAGCCTCAGTGGAACTCTTTGGCAATTACGCTGGAAAATTTCATCTTAGGCTATAATGGTTTCCCTTTACTGTATTTTCTATCAAATATGCTAACGGGTTTGTTTTTTATTTCTGTTTTGGCGGGGGTGTATAAAAAAAAGGAATTGAGGCAAAATTTCGCATTTTGCCTGTTTTTGTTTTTTGTGCCTATATCGACGGCTTTTGTCTTTTCTAAAGTATTTTTTTCTGTTTATTTAGATCGGGGCCTTATTATTTTTAGCCCTTATTTTTATCTTATTTTATCTTTGGGGATAGGGTTTTGTAAAAAGCCGGTAAGAAATCTTGGTTTATGCGTTTTAATCCCGCTATTGTTTATTTCCGATTATCGATATTTTAATAATAAGATATATCCGCCTTTAATACATCATCGCGGCGCTTATATAAAGAAACCAATTAGGCCAATCGCTGAATTTTTAAAAGATAATATTGGACAGGAGGATATATTAGCTTTCACTAACGAGTCTATTATACCTTCTTTACAATTTTACACTAAGGGAGAGTTTCGGTTTTTTTATTATTTTTTTGATCCCGGTTTCCCGGACGGGAGCTGGCAAAGGCCTATCCGGGAAAGCGGAAATTATCTGACTTTTAACAGGATAAATAATCTGAAATTCAAAAGATTATGGGTTATTTCTTCGGACTGGGCCAGGGATGGAAGATTGGATGATAATTCCCAGTCCGTTAAAACTTGGCTGGATACGAATTTCAGGCTGGAGTTTATTAAAGAATTCGACGGGTTATGGATATTTCGATATGTCAGAGATAATTCCTGAAATAAATCTAATTAAATTTATTGTTGGTCATATAGTTGGCAATAAAAAACAGGAGATCAATGATTTACTAACTTCCTATTCTATTGATTGGGGAAAGTTTAAAAGTTTTATTATTTATCATGATTTAACCCCTTTTAGCTATTCTGCTTTGAAGGATTTCAATTCATTTTTGCCTCATGATTTAGAAACTTTTTTAAAAAATAATTATTATTGCGCTTTAGTCCGCTGCCAGAAACTTTGGCAGGAATTCTTACGAATATATGATCTTTTTGAGCAAGCGGGGGTTATCCTTTTACCTATAAAGGGGGTAGCTCTTCTTGAAGATTTATACGCAAATAATTATCTCAGGCCAATGACAGACATCGACCTTTTGGTTAAGGAAGAAGACCTTCAAAAAGCGGAAACAATATTCGGCGATTTAGGATATAGAAAAGAACTCTATGGTTTAAAACAAGAATACTGGAGAGAAAAACAAATTCACTTTACCTTCTATAAGAAAAAGAAAGATGAAAAAGCACCTTTTATCGAACTGCATTGGAACCTTGACTTTAAAAGGAAAAACCGCAATATACTGCCGGGGCTTTGGGAAAGAATAAGAGAAATTAATGCGGATGGAAGAAAAATAAATCTGCTTTCTCCGGAAGATACTCTTTTTAGTTTAGCCTTGCATAATCGCCGGTTTGGCCGCACACTCTGCCTGAAAAATGCTTACGATACGGTAGTATTATTAAATAAATATACTGTTGGTTTTGACTGGGATTATGTTTTGAAACAAGCAAAAAAAGGCAAGATGCGCGCGGCATTATTTTTTATCTTAACCCAGGCAGAAATTTTATTAGAACAGAAAATGCCCACAGAGGTATGGCATGGCTTAGGTATCCCGCGCTATAAACAAAGATTAATTCGGCGGTTTATACAAAGGAATACTTTTTTGCCGGCAAAAAAGGCGGACGGGAAAGAATTATATCTAAAGAGCCATTTTCTTTTATATGACAGCTTTTGGGAGCCGACAGAATATATCTTCAATATACCCAAAGAGCAGTTTGCCAAGTATTACGGGCTTTCGTCTTATGATAAAAAAACCGATTTCTTATATAAGAACCGCCTGTTTTATATTCCCTATAAGGCAATAACTTGCGGAGTAACCAATGCAAAAAAAGCCCGTTATTAAATTATTCAATATTTTATTCCCGGTTTTTATTTTTAGTTTAGCATTCTTTGTTAGGGCATATAATCTATCTCTTTTTTGCGTAGAAAGACTTCCGATAAGATTCTTTTGATTTGGCTTGGCTTAGGCTGTTTAGGAGCTCTTTAACGAAGATTATTATTCTTCACAGGAATTTTACTTTGTATAGGATTAGTTTTTACAGAGATTTTTCAATTGTGGCGCATTATTACCATGTTGCGCCTACGCATTTAGAAGAATTGCGCAGAAACAGTTATGGCTGTAAGGAAGCAGCAGAGTCTTTATCACAAATTCCCGATATAAAAAATTGTCAAATAGTTCTTCAATCAAGAATGATGCCAGTAAATGTTTATCTAGATCTTTTTGCCCAAAGCCAGGATAATAGAATGTATAGGAAAACACAAACAAAGAGCAAAATAAACCCAGCCTATTATCTAATCTGGGCGCCAGAATCATGGCCTGAAGATTATTGGGGAGGCGAATTTAGTTGGCTATGGAAGTATTTCAAAGCCAAATACCCTGATGCAACAGCGATTAAAACCATTTATTATCCCAACGGCCTTGCGGCAATTCATATATTTAAAATTGAAGGCGATGCAGAGAGATAACGATATTCACTTAAAGCAGGAATATGGGGATTTAATCCTTATTAAAGCTGTTGGTTTTAGTATGTGGCCATTTCTCAAGACAGGAGAGAGGGTAGTGGTTAAAAAGGTTGCCGCAGGAAGCTTAAGGGTTGGCGATATTATTCTCTACCGGGCAGAGAATCAGATAGTCTGTCACCGACTGGTAAAGATAATCAAGAATAAAGGAGGGTGTTTGCTTTATGCCCGCGGGGATAATAATTTGAGTTCAGGTGAGCCAGTGGCAGAGGAATTGCTTGTGGGTAAAGTTACAGGTGTTTTGAGAAACGGCCATATTATAAGCCTTGCAGGGAGACGGAGCAATTTTGTTAATCAGCTTATTGTAGTAGTTGGTCCTTTGTTCGGGATAGGGAGTAGAATTATTAAGAGGGCGTTACATAAAACATGAAACGAAGGCTTCTAAAAACCTTTTGGCACCTTACGACAAAAGATGATATAATTAAATACGCCGCTACAAAATATAAGCAGTTTAACAATGTAGCAGTTTAATAAAGGGTATGAAAGAGAGGAACGTATGGATGTTTTTGATTACAATAAATCCTGTAATAGCAAAATTTTACTGCGGGTTAAAGAAGATCTTTATAGAATATGCCGGAAGTATAATTTATTTCTAGTAGTTTTACATGGTTCGTATGCTAAAAATGCCGCTACAGCTAAAAGTGATATAGATATAGGGTTGTTGGGGGACTCTAATATAATTAAAGAAAAATATTTTGACATATTGAGAGATTTTGTTTCAATTTTTGGCGATAAATTTGACCCTGTATTTTTAAATGGCGCTGAAGCAATGATTACCTATCATGTAGCCATAAATGGTATACCTTTGTATGAAAAGAACCGAGGCCTGTTTAATTCCTTTAGGTTAGGTGCATTGGCAAGATATCAAGATACAGGAAAATTCAGGATATTGGAGAAACAGTATATTAAATCAGCAATAAAAAGGATGAGATGAAATATGATTGATATTGAATTGATTAGAAGAAAGTTATCACGTTTGAATATGTATTTAGAGAAGTTAAAACCTATTTCCCAAAAGAGTCTGGAAGAATATAAAACCGACTTTTATTTAAAGTCAGCTACAGAGCGGCTTATTCAATTAATCGGAGAATGAGCTATAGACATAAATAATCATGTTGTGATGGAGACAGGAAATAGGCCGCCAGAGGATTATAGTGTCTCATTTATAAGAGCCGTGGATGTAGGTTTGATATCAAGGGAATTGGCGGAAAAACTTAAAGGTTCGGCAGGGATGAGAAATATCTTAGTCCATGAATATATGGATATAGATGATGAAAAAGTCTACAACGCCATTTTTTTGGCGGCTCAAGATTATAACGGGTATATAAAACAAGCCGATGGGTTTATAGATAAGTTGGAAAATAAAGGAAAATAAAAGAATTCAAAATTAGCTGTTTAAAAGCCGGGTTTGAGATTATTTCATTACATACTCTTTTTCCTCTTCCATTTTCCCCTTATGGAATATTGCTGAAAGGTTCTCTTTTTAGTCAGATTAACACACATCTTATCGGAGTTATTAGGTGAAGATGACAAACAAAATATCCCTTATTGAAGATCATCATGAGGCGCTAAAAATCTGGAGGGAGAAAGGTTTTAAAGGCGTGGATCTCGTCCATATCGATGCTCATATTGATTTTGGCTTTCATCCGGCAAAGCCGAAAGAGCAGATAATGAATGAAGCAAGGACGTTAAATCAACTGAAGCGGGAATTGGAAAAGTCTCTTTTGTATCAGAGATATCAGAAAGATTTTGATAAGCAGACTAATATCGGAAATTATATCTATCCGGCAATGCGCGAGGGTATCGTCAAGGATCTTTACTGGGTTATTCCAGGAAGATTAAAGGAATTTAAGAAGTCGCTCAAAATTATAAAAGGTATGCTCAAGAGTTTCTCAAGACATGACCCTTGCCAATTAGGTCACACGTTACACGTTACACGTCATACGTTTCAAGATGGGATAGTCTCAACTAAACTCTTGGGAAGAAAATTTGTTATATGCACATTAGAAAAACTGCCGATTCTAAAACAAAAGGTCTTGTTAGATATTGATACTGACTTCCTAATTGTGGACAGCCTTTTAAACGCAAGTAATACGGCTAAAATAGGTAAAAGGAAACGTTGGATTAGGCCTGATAGATTGGTAAAGGATTTGCTTAGCAAGAAGGAGCTCAAGCCGGTTTGGACCACCATTGCCTATTCTGTAAATGGCGGCTGGACGCCAATGCGCTATAAAATCTTGGGGGATGAATTAGCTTACCGCTTGTCGCCAAAACATTTTAAAGAACGCTATGGGCAAAAGTTTATTGCCTCTGTCTTTTTTGAGCGCTTTGCATCAACCGGCAAAAAGGAATATTACCAAAAAGCAATAAGGCTTGATCCCTCCTATCGGGCAGCGGATAATAATTATGGGCCTCTTTATTTAAATATTCGCAGATTTTCCAAAGCCAAAAGGGAATTCTTGAAGGTTACCCGGGTTGACCCTGAAAATCCTTATCCTTTTATTGGTCTGGGTAATATCGCTTTAGAAAAAAGGAATTTTTATAAGGCAAAAAGGCATTTTTCCTATGCCTTAAAACTAAAGACAGAATTGAAACAATCTTTATTGGGATTGGCACAGGCAGAGTTAGGATTGAAGAAGTTTAAGAAAGCTAAGAAGTTATTTCTTAGTTATCAACCCTTTGAGCCAATGCAGCCCAAGAACCGTTATCTTTTAGGGCAGATTTATGAGAGGGAGAAAGATTTTGAAAAGGCAGCAGTTTTTTATCAGGATGCAATGAGACTGGGGCTAAGTAATATAGATGTAATTAAAAGGCTTCTAAAAATTTGCTGCCATCTAAAGGCAAAAGATGATATAACTAAATACGTTTCTATAAGATACAAGGAGTTTAAAAAGGATTTTGAAAGAGCCAAGAGATTAAGTTTGAAAAAAGGCAGGAAGCTTAAAGGTTTACAGAAGATTGAGAAGAAGATGGCGGGCCTGGATAGATTGCTAAATTGTTTAACAATACAGCAATATAACAATATATCACACAGGGGAAAAATCCTAAACACTTAGGATTTAGAGTTTTTAAGCACATAAAGGGTAAATAGTTTTGACAGTGCTTGGTAAGAAGGAGGAATAACCCCATGAGAGAAACTATGGTTTTACGCAAAAACAAGGATATGGTGGCACGAACAATTGATAATGAGACTATTCTTATGCCGATTTATAAAACTTCCGAGGAGATAAACTGTATCTATACCTTAAACAAGGTTGCCTCAAGGATCTGGGAATTGATTAATGGTAAAAGAAGCCTTGGGGAGATTAAAAGCAAGGTTTTAAAGGAGTTTGATACTAATTCCGGAGAGGTAGATAAAGAGATGCAGGATTTCCTGAAGGATTTAAAGGAGATAAAGGCAGTTGTTTAGGTTGGTAACACGTTGCACACTGCACGCAGCACGCTATACGCTGTACGGATTTCGGGCCCAGGCAACCCGCTCAACTTTTTGGATATGTATTATGTCTATATACTTCAAAGCCTTAAAGACAAAAAATTGTATATAGGTTTTACTGTTGATTTACGAAAAAGGCTAAAAGAACATAATGATGGACTATCCTTTTCCACTAAGGGGCGTAGGCCATTTATCTTGATTTGTTATGAAGCTTATAGAGATAGAAAAGATGCCATGGTAAGAGAAAAATTTTTAAAGACTGGCTGGGGAAGAAATTATATTGAAAGAGTCTTAAGGAATTATTTTCAAGGACATCCAAAAAGTTAGGCGGGTAAAGTAAGAAGAATATCAGCATATTTTTGAGGAGTTAAAGTTCGCAGATACTATGAAGATATTAGATAAAATTGTTACAATTGATGAATTGAAAAAGATGGCAGCAGATACATTTGGTGATTTAGTGAAAGCTGTAGTGGATATAGAGCGAGAATTAGTTGCTCTTGATGCGGAATTACATTCTGACTTAGAGGCATTGTTTTTTGAAGATGGTTCCCAACAAAAATGCCTTTGGGGAATTAATTTTTATCCTGATTTAAAGGGGGAAGATTTTCTTGAGTTTGATTCTATGATTAATATACGTCCTTCACAAGGAAATATGAGCAGAGGCATTGATGATGAAGAATTACGCAAAAAGATTATTAAGGTTGTTAACAAATGGGTGCAAAGATGAGACTTCAACATAAAGGCCTTGCTTTGGGGCGGTGGAATCAAATGCCTTTTCTTGAGCAAATGGCAAATATTGGAAGTGAAATCAGCCGGTCGTTAAATTGGCTAAAAAAGGGGAACAATGAATATAGCCAAAAAGCTGTATGTAGAGCATTAGAATTAATTGATATGACCTTAGCTTCTGTTAAAACCTTTCCGCGTTACAAAGAAATTGCGCGGGTAAGAGAAGCCATTGTAGATTATTTCTATGGTAAAAATGAGTTTTCGTCTACAGAGGTATTGTGGCGGAAATATTTTGATCATTTCAATTATGCTGCGCGAAGAAATCATTAAGGGCAATTTATCAATGAGGCAGTTTAATAAGGAAAAGGGTAAAATAAACTGCTGCACGCAGCATGCTACACGTTGCAATAGGTAATACGCGCTAGGCAAAAGAGCGGAGGTGCTAAATTATGGGAAGAAAACCAAAATTCAGACCAAGGATAACATGGATCCGACTCAACCCTAAGCAGGCGGTGTTGTTCTGTTCATGCTATGACACAGGCTGGGTACAGGGGAGGCTTATATAGGCTATGATGAGACAGTGTGCAGGAATAAAAATATTATTACTACTGATTTTTTCAGACAAGAAACTGTTTCCTCCTGAGCCCCTTTGGATTTAACTACTGTTAAACTGCTAAATTGTTTGTGTGGCAATTTAGCAATGAAGCAATATAACAATTTAACAATGGGCATAACGAGCAAAACGAACAATGAAAAACATTAGTTCAGGGCGTTTTTATAACAAATTATATGGCAAAAAGGAACATTATCCCTGGAAAGGACAGGTTGAGCTTACCTACCGCTGTAATCTTAATTGCGTTCATTGTTATTGTAAGGGAATTGAGGAATACGCTTCACGCTGCACGCCGAATACCGGGAATCAAGAATTGACAACCCGGGAGTGGGAGGAAATTCTTGATGAAATTCATAAGCAGGGCTGCCTATGGCTTTGTTTTACCGGCGGAGAGCCTTTATTAAGAGATGATTTTTTAGAGATTTATTCTTATGCCAAAAAAAAAGGTTTTGTCATAACCATATTTACCAATGGCTTACTTCTTACAGGAAAGATTGTAGATTATCTTGAGAAATCTCCGCCGGAATCTATAGAAATTACCCTCAACGGCATAACTGAGCCTGTTTATGAGAGAATAACTCAGGTAAAAGGTTCTTTTAAAAGGGTTATGTCTGTAATAAAGGAGCTCACCGTTAGAAAACTCCCTTTAATTTTAAAATCAAACTGCTTAAAGCAAAACAAAGATGAAATTGTCAGAATAAAAGCCTTTACCGATAAGCTTTTAGGCAAGCCCCATGAGATGAAGGCTACGCCTATCTCACGGGGCAAGGGCAATAAAACATGGAGATTCAAATACGACCCGATGATATACGCACGGCTTAATGGCGATACAACCCCCTGCGATTACAGGCTTTCTCCAGGAGAATTATTAGAATCTAAGAAGTCAGACCCTGAGATTTGGCAGGAATATGAAAGAGGTCTTTGCGGCAAGTTTCCTGATTTAGGAAGGGACAAAGAGTTTCTTTATCGTTGTAATGCCTGGTTTACGCAGTTTTTTATCAATCCCTACGGTAGGCTTAAATTTTGCCAATTTTCTGAGAAGTTTAGCGTGGATTTAAAAAAGCAGCCTTTCAGAGAAGGTTTCTACAACGTATTCCCTCAACTTTTAAATGAGAAATTTAAGACTGGCTCAAAATGTAAAGACTGTTCTTTAAGGCCGATCTGCTATCACTGCCCGGCAAGAGCCTTTTTGGAGACTGGTGATGAAGAAGCGCCGGTTCCTTATTTTTGCGAGTTGGCTAAAGCAACAGCGGAACAGATGGGAGTTAAATTGTTAAACTGTTAAATCGCTAAACTGTTAAACTGTTGAGATGAAGAAATATTTGGAACTGGAAGACATAAGTGCTTATAGGATTGCCTTTGATTTATCCAACTATGTTTGGAATATCGTAAATAAGTGGAATTATTTTGTAAAAGATACAGTAGGTAAACAGTTAGTTAAAGCCGTTGATTCTATTTCGGCTAATATTGCTGAGGGTTTCGGTAGATATTTTAAGAAAGATAAGGTTAATTTCTATCGTTATAGTTATGGTTCAATAAAGGAATCTTTTGATTGGACTGAGAAAGCAAATAAAAGAGGTTTATTAAAAGAAAAGGAATATCAACATATCTCTGAAGAATTGAAGAAATTACCCAAGGAAATTAATTCACTTATTAAATTCACTAATGAGAGATTATCAATATAGCAACGTAGCAATTTAGCAATGAAAACTCAGTCTTATCATAATTTTTGGCAGCGAATACACAAATCCGCTAAAAATAGAGGCTTTCCTTTGCGGGTGATGTTTGAATTAACCTACCAGTGCAATTTTTATTGTAAGCATTGTTATGTGCCCTTAAGTTACCGAAGAAAAGCAGGAGAGCTTAAGACAAAAGAGGTTTTTTCTATTTTAGGACAGCTTGCTGATATTGGCTGTTTTTATTTAGGCTTTACCGGCGGTGAGCCATTTCTAAGGAAAGACATAATGGAGATATTCCGCTATGCTAAGAAAAAGGGATTTGAGGTTATTATTTATACCAACGGTTCGTTGATAAATGAAGAAATAGCTGATGAATTAGCTACTTTGAGGCCAAACAAGGTAGATATTACTATTCCGGCGATGAGCAAAAAGGCTCTTGAGAAAATTACCCGGGCGCCTAATTCGCACAAGAGGATCTTTAAAGCTATTGATTTATTGTATAAAAGAAGAGTTGAATTGGGATTCAAGACCTGCGTTTTAAAAGAAAATGAATCTGAAATAAAAGAGATACAGGATTTTGCTGTTTCCTTAGGCGCCCTGCACCGTTTGGATGATACGCTTTCGCCCCGGTTAAATGGGTCAAAAGAGCCGTATAAATACAGAGGCCGGATGGCAAATAACAGAGGACAGAGTCGGTTATCGGTTATCGATTGTCGGTTATCGGAAGAAATCGAAAACCGAACACCCAAAACCGAAAACCTATTCAAATGCGGAGTAGGCAAAACTCAAGCTGCAATCACTCCCTTTGGAGAGTTAAAGATGTGTCTTATGATTGATTATCCTAAGTATAAAATACTGACAGAAGACAAAGCTGAAAGCGGGTTATCGGTTATCGGTTATCGGTTATCGGAAAAAAACGAACACCGAACACCGAGCCTGAAAAGCGCGTGGGAAAAGTTAAAAGACTTAGTGAAGAATATTAAGCCGGATGAAAATTACCAGTGCGATAGGTGTGAGTTTGAGCCCTATTGTAAGTGGTGTCCGGCAAAAGCTTGGCTTCATAGCAGGACTTTTACTTCCTGTGTACCTGAAAGCCGCGGGAGGGCGGAAGAGAGAAGGCAATTGTTAAACTGTTAGACTGTTAAATGGCTGCACGCTGCACGTCAAAAGCGCGAAGCTTGAAGCGTGATACCTGATGCCTGTGACGTGCTACGTATTATCATGAAAGAACTTCAATACAGAACTTTTAGCCTCAAAACTCACAAGAAGAACTGGCGAATCAAAAAGCCGAATGTATGCCAGTTTGAGTTAACTTTTAAATGCGGCCTTCATTGCAGGCATTGCTATTCAGATTGTTATAATAAACAAGAATACATAAAAGGTGAGCTAAGTACCGGCCAGGTGAAATTCCTACTTGATAAGATATATAATGCAGGGGTAATCTGGCTTTGTTGGACAGGAGGAGACCCTTTAACGCGGCCGGATTTTTTGGAGTTTTACTCTTATGCTAAAGATAAAGGGTTTATAATAACAATATTTACTAACGGCTGTTCAATGACTGAAGAGATTGCCGGGTATCTGAAAAAGCAACCTCCTTTTGTCATCGAGATTACCCTTAATGCAGTTACGAAGGAAACCTATGAAGAGATATCCCGGGTAAAGGGTTCTTTTGAAAAAGCAATGGATGGCATAAAGCTGATAACACAGAATAAATTACCTTTAAAGATAAAAACACAGGTGATCAAGGATAATTTAGAGGAATTGCCGAAAATAAAGGAGTTTGTGGAAAATTTAGGGTTAAGTTTTAGGCCAAGCGCGTTCCTTCATGCCCGGCTTAATGGGGATTTAAGGCCCTGTAGTTTAAGAATCTCTCCCGAGGAGATTTTAAATCTAGATGGAAATAAACAACCCTTAGATAACGATTGTCAGTTATCCCTGAATACTGAACCCCAAAAACCGATAACCGAAAACCGAACACCGAACAGCAGGTTATTTCCTTGTGCTATTGGCGGCGGAGACGGGATTCATATTGACCCTTATGGGAATGTTATACCTTGTAATTGTATCAGAGGGCCTAAAATAAATTTATTTGAAAAAAGTATCGAAGAAGCACAAAAAAGTATTTTAAACTGGGTAAGGAGCAGAAGATTTATTACCGATTCTAAATGTAAGAATTGTTCAATAAGGGATTTATGCTATAATTGTCCAGGCAAGGCATTGTTGGAAACGGGAAGCTTAGAAGAGCCTGTTGAGTGGTTTTGTGAGTTGGCGAAAAAAACCGTTAAACTGGCAAACTGCTAAATGGTTAAATTGTTAAATGGCTAAAAAAGAAGAAACAATGAAACAATGTAACAATGTAACAATTAAACTAAGGATTGCAGACATAATTATCCAGATGAAAAGCCGCTTTCCTCTTGAGCAGTTTACTAAAGAAGAAGAAAAAATACAGTAAGAAAGATTTTGCGAAAGAGGGCATTCAATCTACTTTATCCGGCGCTTTTTCCTACCTTCTGGGATAAGGGGTGTTTAGAAAATATAATTTCCTTTTGCCAGGATTTGGTTAAAACTGTGCCCTGTTATAGCTTGGGGTTTGTGAATGATAGAAAAGTTATTGATTTTGTGAGAAGAGTAAGCGCGAATGAGCAACACGTCGCAGGTAACACGTAACAGGTAAAACCTGATACCTGATACCTGATACTTGATACTTGATACAAGAAGGGAGGTATCAAATTATGGGAAGAAAACCAAAATTCAAGCCCAAGATTACGCGGGTAAAACTCAACCCTGAGCAGGCGGTGTTAACCTGCGACTGTTACCAAGGAGGTACGAAACCAATCTGGCTAGGCAGCAGTCGCGATACTGGATGGCTACGACAAACCACGCCTGGACCCCAGGCACAGTGCATGGGTAAGCTACAGCTAAAATGGATTGGACCATACAGGCATTACCGCGGTTATAACCTCAGTGGTAGCCAGTCATCCTCCTAAACCCTTTTGTTTTTTGGAGATTTGGGAATTTGTTGATTGGGTTAGACGCGAATACCCGTGAATACGTCGTGTACGCTTCAGGCTGCGCGCCAAAAGCGTGAGGCTTGAAACCTAAGGCGTAAAGTGAGAGAAAAACGCCTACGATGTTCGATATCTACGGATTTCTGACCCAGGCAAAAAAGAAAAAGGGCTACCGCCTCCTTTGAGCAAAAAAGAGGACGAAAATGTTTGGCGGGAAGAGTCAATGGTACAGGTACAAATGTGTTTCATGTGAATACGAAACAGAAGTCGAAGATATCGTCTTTGATGCCTATTTTCATTCTCAGGGGTGTAAAGAAGGTGAAAGTCCTACGTTCACTTGCCCCGAATGTAATGATCGAATGAAATGTTCTCCTAACTAAAAGCCCGCGCCGTTAGGCGCACTAAGTTCATGTTTAGGAATTTCAATCTTAAGGATTTTAGGGGAAAGTTTGAAAACCGCAGGTTTTCATATGATAAATTATTGCCGAAGGCAACTAATTTAAAAGGAGAAGCAATGAAGCAAGGTAATAATGTGGTAGTTAAATTAAGGATTGCTGATACAATTATTCAGATGAAAAGCCGCTTTCCTCTTGAGCAGTTTACTAAAGAAGAAGAAAGAGCGCAGGCGGGCGAACGATTTGATAATTTTTTTTATAAAGGCAGGCAAACTCCGCATATTTTAGTTAATGTAGAGATAGTTGATAAATTACCCGAAATCAAAAAAACAAAGCCGGTATTTATTACCTATCACTTTCAGGATGGAAGTGAGAACTGGCGCTTGCTTAAGAGAGGCAAGAGCTATGTTTACAAAAGCCCGCTTGAGGATAAAAAACAAGCGATGCTGGTAAACAAGGCTTTTGACCGGGTAACCGCTTATCTTCTGCCAAAAAAACAAAAAGGAAAGGTATGGAATACTTCGGATATCATCTATGACTTTTTGCAGGTTCTATTGATAAATTATTTTGCTTTGAATAAACAAGGTATTTTTACTCATTCTATCGGAGTGAAGGATTTAAACGGCAAGGGATTACTTTTTGCCGGTAAATCCGGGGCAGGTAAAAGCACTACGGCAAGGCTCTGGCATAAACACAGCAAAGCAATGGTTTTGAATGATGACCGCATTATTGTGCGAAAACTTAAAAAAAAATTCTTTATCTACGGCGCGCCATGGCATGGAGATTTTAGTGATTATTTAGAGTCGCATATCGAATCGGCGCGGCTTGAAAAATTATTTTTTATCCATCATTCGCCTAAAAATACAATAAGACAGATTTCGCGAAAGAGGGCATTCAATCTACTTTATCCGGCGCTCTTTCCTACCTTCTGGGATAAAGGATGTTTAGAAAATATAATTTCCTTTTGCCAGGATTTGGTTAAAACTGTGCCCTGTTATAGCCTGGGGTTTGTGAATGATAGAAAAGTTATTGATTTTGTGAGAAGAGTAAGCGCGAATGCGCAACACGCCGCAGGTAACAAGTAACAGGTAAAACGTGATACCTGATACTTGATACTTGATACTTGATACTTGATACGTGATACAAGAAGGGAGGTATCAAATTATGGGAAGAAAACCAAAATTCAGACCCAAGATTACGCGGGTAAAACTCAACCCTGAGCAGGCGGTGTTATCGTGTAACTGCTGGAGCACGGGCAGGGTGTTCCAAAGCCAATCACACGTAGCATGGAGGTACTGGGTGGGTACGAGCCCGGAGCTCGGACGTATTTGTGGTTATGATCAGCATGGGACGAAGGTGCTGAATGGGTATGGCCCAGCCAAAATTCTTCCCTCTTGGAACCCGCTACCAAACCTAACAGCCTCCTAAGCCCTTTTGTTTTTTGGAGATTTGATAATTTGGTTATTTGGAATATGGAAGGGTAATAAAGCTGATAGAAAAGATGCTTTCTTTTTGTTCCGGAAGTAAGGGTATAGCCGTGGGTAGTTCTGTTTCACAGCTCTTTGCCAATATTTATCTGAATGAACTGGACTATTTTGTAAAACATAACTTAAGGAAGAAATTTTATCTAAGGTATTGTGACGATTTTGTTGTTTTGGACAGATCTTATAAAAAAATAGCCAATTCTCATAAAAGAATAAAGGATTTCTTATTGGAACGCCTTAAACTCCAATTGCATCCTCAAAAAACTAAACTTTTAAGAACAAATCAAGGAATGGATCTGGCAGGATTTAAAACATTCTATTTTTATAGGCTTGTTAAAAAAAAGAATCACAAACTGTTTCGCCTTAATTGCGAAACAGTTTGAATGTAACAATGTGGCATTCAGCAATTTTCCGCCAGAGGCCCGCCAAGCGGATCAACCTTTGGCTGAAACAATTTAACAATGAAGAATATATTAGACAAAACTCAGTTTAAGCTATTCCTGAAATTTACTAAGCATCTTCTGTCTTACTGGAAAAAGGAGGGGGTAATAGTCGGCTTAAGCGGGATAGGGGTTCTTTTGGGTCTGGTGAATCCCTATCTTACCAAGTTGGTTATAGACAGGGCCTTTGGCAATAAGAATTTAAGGGTTTTTATCATTCTGGCTTTAATCGGAGGAGTTATCTTTGTCTTAAGTGGGTTGGTGAGCGGGCTGAAGAATTATCTGGATAGGCAGATAAAGATTAAGGTGAACTTTGATTTGAATAAGCGGGTTTTCAAGCATTTAGAAAAACTTGACCTGAATTACTTTCAGAATAAATCTACGGGGGAGCATCTTTATAGGAGCAGTTATGATATAGATAGAGTTGCTGATTTTATAACCACAACCCCGCCTCAGGTTATTGCTACCTTTCCCAAGCTATTGTTTATTCTGATTATTGTCCTGCGCCTTAACTGGCAAATGGCTGTTTTTTCTCTTTGCCTTGCTCCGCTTCTATATCTGCCGCCTTATTATTTTACCAAAAGGATGAGAAGAGTCTGGGAAGATTTAATCAGGAATTCCGAAGATATCTTTAAGCGGCTAAATGAGGTTTTTTCCCACATCCAATTGGTTAAGGCATTTGCCAAGGAGGGGGCTGAGACAAGGGATTATTTAAGGAGAAAAATAGCTAATATAAGAATGAGCCTCAAGAATACAAGATTAGAGGTTATAAGCGGTTTTGCCGGGAGTGCGGTTAACAAGGTAGTTATCGGGTTAATTTCCTTTTATGGAGGTTATCAGGTGATAAAAGGGCAAATGACCTTGGGCAGTTTAACGGCAATAATGCTTTATATAGGCCAGTTAATCGGTTTGCAGAGTAGTTTTGCCGGATTCTTTCAAAATATAGCCTTGGGATTGGTGTCTTGCCGGCGCGTAGAACAAATCCTGGCTCAACGCCCCAAAATAGTGGAGAAAAAAAATGCCAGGAGCGCAATATTCAAAAAAGGCGGGATAGTATTCAGAGATGTTAGTTTTGGATATAAACAGGGAGAGCCTGTATTATCCGCTATCGATTTTAACATAGACGGCGGTTCTCATATTGCCCTGGCCGGGCCTTCAGGATGCGGCAAAACAACAATATTAAATCTGCTCTTGAGATTATATGACCCCTGGTCAGGAGATATTATAATCGATGGATGCAATATAAAAGAGATAAAGTTTAGTTCCTTAAGGGGGCAAATTGGAATAGCTTTACAAGAGCCGTTTTTATGGAATGATACTATAGAAAATAATATAAGGTATGGCAAAGCCGATGCCGGCATAGAAGAGATAACAGAAATTGCTAAGATTTGCACCATAGATAAATTTGTTAACGATTTACCAAATAGATATAATACTTTAATCGGCGAGAATGCCTGTAAAATTTCCGAAGGCCAAAAACAAAAAATTACTATTGCCAGGGCATTGCTCAGAAAACCAAAGATTCTTATTCTTGATGAGGCTATGTCGTCAATGGATTCATCTAGCGAAGAAGAAATATTGGTAAATACGAAGTTATATAATAAAAGAATGACTTTGATTGTCGTATCTCACCGCCTATCTACGGTTATGTGCGCGGAATCGGTCTATTTTTTCGCAAATAGAGGTGAAATAATAATAGATAATGCGCTAAATTTAGTCAATAATAATAAAGAATTTTTTCATTTGTTCTCGGGGCAGGCGAAACAAAAAGCAGGTTAAAAGAGATGCGGCAAATCAGTAAACGGTTAAATTGTCAAACTATAATGATTAAAGAGATAAGAAAAAAGGGGTCAAACCCCACTATAGGAAGGAAGGAGGAAAGTAAATATTCAGTGAATCCCGCCTAAATCCTTTTGAATATCCAGTGCAAAATGCAATAGAATGTACTTTGAGACTGTTGCATAATAGCACCAGCGCCACTTTACTGCGGATTTACCGGGGATGGAAGCGGGTAGGGATTTCGTTCCTTAAGGAGCGGTACTCAGGAAACCGCGGACACAAGCCCAAGTAGCTTCATTATCTGTCGGAATTAGAATATTTAGATTGCTCCTTATGGTTGTAAAAGGGGCTAAAATTCGAAAATATTCTTTTCCCAGCATGTTTTAATCACGACAAACATTTTTTATTAAATAGTCAACCGTCCAAATACTATTCTTATAGTATCATCTTTCCGGCTGCCGACAATAACTTTTTGCTCAATTGAGCTAAGCTTTATCTTGTCTGGCGGAGAAAATTTTTTATAAATAGAGTAATATCAATTTTCCGTTTGAAAATAGATTCGTACTACATAAGAAAATTTGATATAATGTAAGAACCTTAACCGGGAAAATGCCTTTGCAGAGGCATTCCGAAGGATCCACCTCCGGTTCCACCGTAGGTGGAAAAGCTTATAACATTCGGGAAGATAAAGAATTAGAACAAAAGGTAGTTGTACAAAAAAGACGCGGCATTTTCCCCGGTTACCCCGACCTTTTACCCTAATACCCTTACGGGTACAAGCCAAATTTTAAAAGGAAAATTTGGGGTCGGCCCGTGCAAAGCCTGCCTGTTAGAGTATTCGGGCAAATAATGCCTACTGTATTAGCAACTTAAACTTAGCGGCCTAAAAGAAAAGAAGGGGAAAGAGATGGTAATTATGTTTAATTCTATGCGAACCTTATTTTGTAAACTATGTTAGTAATAAATAATCTCACTAAATATTTTTTAAAACCCGTTCCTTTTTATAAAAAGCTAAGTTATTGCCTTCCCGGCAAAATAAAGGATGAATTTAAGCAAACTGTCTTAAAAGATATAAATATTTCCGTGAGAAAGGGAGAAATTTTAGGAATTTTTGGAAAAAATGGGGCAGGGAAAACCACTCTTTTAAAAATAATCTGTAATATAATTATCCAGGATAAAGGTATAGTCCTAATTGATAAGAAATCCAACTTTTTAAATCTTAAAAAGACAGGTTTA
>DAOWIN010000112.1 GCA_030640885.1 Candidatus Omnitrophota bacterium | reverse complement strand
GCTTCTTATGAAGCAATGAAAAAAAAGGTTTTAAACTCAACTAAAAAGGTATTCAGGCCAGAGTTTTTAAACCGCATTGATGAGACAATTGTTTTCCATTCTTTAAGTAAGGAGGATTTGAAAAAGATTGTAGATTTGCAAATAAAGGAGGTCCAAGAAAGACTTTCCGAAAAGCAAATAGATATAAAACTTAACTCTGCGGCTAAAGAGTTTCTGATTGAAAAAGGGTATAATTCAGCTTTAGGGGCAAGGCCATTGCGTCGGACTATCCAAAGACATTTGGAAGATCCCTTGGCAGAGGAGATATTAGCTGGAAACTTTAAAACCAAAAAGACGATAAAAATTTCTGTGAAAAATGGACGGTTGGTGTTCGGGTAACAAGTTGCAAGTTGCAAGTTTCAAGTTTCAAGTTGTAAGCCACAAGTTACAGGTTCCAAGCCGCAGGCTACGGGCGAGAGAAAGAAAAAAAATCTTATGGTTTAGATTTCTGGCTTGAGGTTTGTAGCATTCTTAATTTTTCTTGCTTGTAGCTTGAGGTTTGAAGCCTGAAGCCTGAAGCCTGAGTTTATGAAAATACATTTGTCCAATTTTAAAAACAGCGTTGTTTCCTTTGTGGAATATGCCGGAGGCTTAACCCTTCTTTTATTTAGAACAATATTTTGTCTTTTCACTCCTCCTTTCAAAAAGGGATCGGTTGTCAAACAAGCAAACAAAATCGGGGCAGACGCAGTTCCTGTTGTTTTTTTGATCGCTGGATTTACAGGAGTGGTTTTGGCTTTGCAGATGGCATATCTAATGCGCAGGATTAATTCGGAGATTTATATTGCCTCTTTAGTATCTGTATCAATGGCTCGCGAATTGGGACCAGTGTTTACCGGTTTAGTGGTTGCCGGTAGAACAGGGGCATCAATTACTGCTGAGATTGGCACAATGAAGGTTACCGAACAGATTGACGCTTTACAAACATTAGCCGTTAATCCAATCAAATACTTGGTTGTCCCGCGTTTTTTGGCAAGTCTTTTAGTTGTGCCCTTGCTTACTGTCTATGCTAATTTTATAGGAATATTAGGAAGCAGTTTAGTGGGAATTTACAAATTGGGAATTGGTCGCAATATGTATTTCAGGATGGCTTTTAAATCAATGCTATATAAGGATTTTTTTAGCGGTTTGATCAAGGCATTTGTATTTGCGGGGATAATTTCATTGGTTGCTTGTTACGCAGGATTTCGCGCCAAAGGAGGTGCCGAAGGAGTAGGAAAAGCAACCACTGCTTCCGTAGTAATCTCATTTATTCTAATTATTGTTGCCAATTGTCTACTTACGGCAATATTCTACTTTTTGTTTCCCTGAAGATTATAGAAACTCGTTTGTTGTTATGGAAGATGGTATCGGGACTGGAAGCTTGATGTGGAAGATAGAGGTTGAATCGGGCTTAAAATGCGAAAAACCGAGCATCGAGTTTCTACAGCAAGTATCGATATGAGCATCTACAACCTTAAACGATATGCTGCAAGTTTCATGAAGGGTACAAATTTGGAAAGGAGGTGATAAATTATGCCTACTTTACAACAGGCGGTTGAGTCGGTAAAATTGATTAAAATTAGGCCTATATCAGCTAAAACAAATATCGCTGATAAACTATTAGGAAAGTTCAAAGGGATTATTCCGTCTAAAAAAAATAGCACCCAATTTATTAAAGAACTGCGGAGTTCTCTTTATGGCAAAGTTAAATAATTTAAAACAATTACCATCAGTTCTTCTTGATACAGATGTAGTTGTTAACTGGCTAATTAAAGAGGTGGAGAGTCAAACAGCTAAAGAACTTTGGAAGAGTCCATACAAGATAATTTCTTTTATTGAAGATAGAAAACTCAGAGGTTTGATTTGCTTAACTACTCTTTTAGAAATTAGATTTCTGTTGCGGAGAAAGAGAAATTTTACCGATCAGCAGATTGAAAATTTTATTAATGAAATTACAGGAATTTTTGAGGTTGTTGTTCCCGATGAAATAAGTCTTTTGGAAGCGAATAAATTACAATCAAAAGAAAGATTAGACCCTTTTGATACAATACTATTGGCTGTATCTATTGTTTCAGAATTTAATGTTTTAATTTCACGCGATAGGAGTTTTCTTAAAATTGCCTCTTTTCACATCTCTGTTTACACACCTGAAGATTTTCTCAAGCAGTATAATTCAAGCATTGAAGATTTCTCTGCATAATGAAATTGTTAGACCTCAAAGCTATAGAATCTTGTTTATTGTTGTGGAAGCTGGACTGTGTAATCAGGTTATCCGCCTCAGGCGGATGCCAAGGAGGCGCAAAATGGAAGAGAAAGAAAAGGAAAAGAAACAGGAGTTAGGAGATAAGGGAAAGGAATTAGGTGGAAGAGAAGAAAAAGAGGGAAGTGAAAAAGAGATAAGGGGGGGGGCAGAGAAGCAAGAGAAAGAAGTTCCTAAAAAAAAGAAGAAATGGGTGAAGCCGACAATTACCAGAGTGAAGTTGAACCCCGAGATGGCCGTGATGGGGACGTGTAGTACGAGTGCATACAATATGCTAAACAGCGATCCAGGGGGTTACTGTAGCACAAGTTTCTGTCGCCAGATGCAAAATACCCCCGAGGCAGCAGAGGGCGGTGCTTGCGACAGCGAAGCGACTTCCTAACCCAAGTTCAATAAAGAAAGTTGCCAGTTGCCAGTCACCAGCGAAGAAAAAAGAAGTGATGGAGGTGAGACCTCCCTCACTTGACTTGATTGAGGTCTCACCTCCATCAAGTATTTTTCAGAAACCAATGTTGCGGTGCAGTAGTGGCTATTAGGACCACGAACCAATACAGATTAGTGCACCGTAACATTAATTATAGATAGGATTTCTGCATTTTTCGCTTCCTGATTTTTTTCTAACGCTAATAATAGCGTATAGCGGTTAGCGTATAGCGTATAGAAAGATAAGAAATTATAAATTCCAATGTTTTTTATTC
>DAOWIN010000056.1 GCA_030640885.1 Candidatus Omnitrophota bacterium | reverse complement strand
GATAGCTGCAATAGCGGCAAGTTTACTTATGTTTCTTCCGGGGATTATGAGCGTAGCGGCGGCGGCACCGAAAATTGCAATTGATTCAGTTGGTATATCGGGGGTGCCTAAGATGGCTGTGATAATGTTGTCATTGGCGGCATTGTTGGTGTTAGTAGGAAACTGGGGAATAAAAGTTAAGAATAGAAAAATCAAATTTTTCGAGAAGGACAAAGATTTTCAATATTATTTTAAAAAAGTTAAATTGCTTGAGGTGGGAGAAAGCTTTGATGTTTTATATGCTGTTGATATGAAAAAAAGCTTTAAGGTTTGTCTTGAAAACAACATTACTTATGTATTTTTTAAACCGGCGGAAGAGAATTTTGGTTTCGAAATATTTGTTGATGAGAAAATCGACAAGGTTGTAGGTTATGGTTTTGTATGGCCTGATTTGGAAAATAAAACTTTGGAACTTGACTTTCAGGTATTTAGGGAATCCAGACATAATAATTCAAAGCAGATGTATATAGATAGGCTCGTTGTTTTAAGCAATCTTTTTCCTGAGGTAAAAGAATTTACAATTCCTAAGGCTCAAATAAACGGAGAAGAAGCCTTTGAATCCGGCGCGGTTATATTTTATCTAAAATTAGGATTTGTTCCTGCCGATGAAAGAATTAAAGAATTAGCCGAGAGAAAATTGAAATTTATTCAAGAGACAAGCACTGTTTTAAGCAGGAAAGAAATAGAAGAACTTTCTCAAAGTTCGTTAGTGCTGGAGGTATCAAAATTAAGAGAGTTCATAAAAAGCGAAGAGCAAGAAGATGGTGGGAAAAGTGGTAGATTTTCGATGGAGATAGACAGAGATTTTGGTTCAGCCGAGCTGAGGGTTAGGTATCAAAACGATATAGCTGAGATAATTTACATAAATGCAAATAATTTTCAATTATTGAAATTTATTTTGAAGAAATTTGCCGCTATTTTGAATAGTGTTCGGATAAAAAAAATAACACTTTCTCGAGGAGCTCTTAAAGCAACGGATAAGAAAACTTTAGAGGTAATTAGATATGCCGTAGATAGATACAATTTTTCTGAAGAGAAGCAATTCCCGCCGATTTTTAAAGCTGTATTGCTTTTTGCTTTTGCCCTGCTTGTTTCGAGCTTTGATTTAGCGGGAAGTATTCCTTTAATAATAATAGGGGGAATAGTTTTAAGCGATTTGCAAAAGCCTGTTGTGAAACCTGAGACTGCCGTTAACAGAATGGCAGATGTTTACGATGAAGCGAATGATCTCTCTGCTGAATTAGGCGGGTTGTTTTTGCAGGTAGGAACAGGGTTTGCTAATTTTATTTGTGTCAAAGAATTCGAAGAAATGGAATTATCGCCGGAAGGATATTTTGTTATTTCTGCATTGCTGAAGAAGGGAGAAATTTCGATAGAGCGAATTTCTTCAGGGGAGTTGATAAACACATTGTTAGAAATGAAAGTTGTTGAGATTGATTATGGTAGCAATGGCTCTATTTTGCGGCTTCCGGAAAAACAAGAAGTAAAAAAGGCGTTCAAGATTTATTCAGGAAGAAAATAAAGAAATTAGAAAATTTAATCGCCGAAGAATTATTTAATACTAAAATGTATCTATTGGGAAATTCAGATAGAAAAGTTGTAGAAGAAAAAGTAAAAGGGATAATTGGAAAAGGAAAATCAGGGAAAAAGAGCAAAAAGCCCATAACAGGAAAAGCGGTTATTAAGGTGCTGGAAGAAACAGAATTTAGCTTTAAAGAAATGGCCGTTATTAGAGCAATTTTAAGATTGATGAAGAAAGGTACACTGGAGTTAAAAACAGATGATATTAAGAAAAATAGCTTCACTCCTGCTGGGTTAAACAAGAGATTTAAAGATGAATTGGGTGAGGAGATTTATATAAAAGATGTAGCATCGGGATTAAGAAAATTGGCTGAAATTGGGGTTTTGACAAAAACACTACAAATTACGCCAAAGGGGAAAGAGGATAGAGGCAGATTAGCCTATCGTTTTAATGAGAATATTCTTGATGAAAAAGAAGACATAATTTCAACTTTGAGGGGAAAAAGTGACGAAATGTCTAATATTCAAGCATTATTTTCTGACCAAGAGATGAAAGAGAAATCTACAGGGGCGCTAAATAGATTTAGAGGATTAATAATTACTCCAATGCGCGATGATATTTATAGGATATTTTTGGAATATTCCTTTTTTCAAAAAGATTATTTTATTGCTCAGGAAATTATAGACAAATTAAAAGATGAGGATGGATATAGGTATGACAGGACTGCTGTAGCCGGTTTTTTAAATATGCTAAGTGATGAAACAGGCATTCTGGGGCGTGCTACGATGCCTGTAAGCAAGAAAGGCGGTCGGGTTAATATATATAAACTCAATACTCATCTTGAGTTAAAGGAAGTTGGTAGTTTGAAGATGATGATGAGAGAAAAACTTAATTTAGAACAATATGAAACAGCAAAGAAGAAAAACTTAGTAATGGACGATAGCGGTGGCATAAATCCATTTTATTATTTGTTCATATCAACAGTAATGGTTTGTGCAGCTGCTTTATTCTATTTATTCGCTCCGTTAGAAGTTCTTGCCATAGATGGAGCAGCTACCCTTAGCAAATTAGTTCAATGGTTTTTTTCCGCAGGATTTGCTCCTTGGCTTATAGTAGGAGCGTCGGTAATTGGAATTGAAAGGTTTCGCCAGCAATCAGAAAATATGATAAGTAGAACAAATTCGGTACCGTCTTATCCAAAGAAAGATAAATTTTCGGCTTTGTTAAAGAAAGAGTTTAACATAAATTTAGATAAACTCGGGATTTCAGATGCGCAAAAAGAGGCGTTGAGAATGAAACTTGAACAGAACAGGATGTTAGATTATACAGATTTATTTGAGATTGGGGTGTGTCCGGAATGTGGGAGCAAACGCATCGAAAAAGATAATGAGTATGCCGAATTTGTCTGTACTAAATGTGGTTTAACTGCTGAAATGCCATTAATGCCTATTATTGCCCACACCCCGCGTATTTCTGATGAAAATAACAAATTAGTTTTGCCCGAAGCACCCACGAGAGCGAATTTTTCCAATGACATTAAACTGGTTACTTATTTTGCATATAAAGATCCGTTAATCATAGGCAATCTAAACGTGATACTTGCTTTTGTCAGGAACGGTGAAAATATCTCTGATATTATTGATAATGTGAAAAAGAATCTTTCAAAAGAGCAGATTAAAAAATATACAAATATGTCCGAGGATAAACGAAAAAAGATTATAACCGGTTTCAGGAAAGATGCATATAAAGAATTAAGGAATATTGCAGCTAATAGGGCAAAAACTGATTCAAGTCTTCTTTCTGAAATAGAAATTTATGTTCAAACAAAAGGAGTAAAATTACCCCCTTTTGGTATTTCTCTTTTAGCCAGGGATTACCCCATAATCTACAAGTCGGTGATAGACCGATATCTTAAGATAGAAGCATATGCTAAAACAAAAGGTTTAGAATTATCTGAAAGTGATATTTTTCTATTAGCTAGAGCCTATGGATCTGCATATAAGGAAGTGATAGATTCTGGTTTAAGAATAAAGGAGAAAATAAAAAGGGAGTTTGGAATAGAAACAACCGATTATTATTGCCTACGGATAAGAATGAAAAATGAGAAATGGCAAGAAATGCCAAATGAGTTATTCAAAGATGAATTGCACTTCAGAGATAAGATAGTAAATATTGAACAGTGCTCCCGAGTTTCAGATTTGATATTTGGCAGAAATATATCAGAATATGAGATGAACACAGTGATTTGGGAACTATCAAAAAAAGGGAAGGATGCAACATATGGAAGGCTTAAGAGAGTTTGCGAGATAGAAACATATGCAGAACAAAAGGGGTTAAATTTATCTATAAGCAGTATTGCTTCTTTGTGCGAAGCTAATGTTAACTATAAAAAAAAGTTAGAATCTGTTGTGGAAATGAAAGAAAGAATAAGGAATGAGCTACTACCGGAAATATCTCCGGAAATATCTGATGATGATTGTTTGAAAATAATAGAGAGCGATAGATATCGGAGAAAGAGCTCTAACGAAAGGTTGCCTGAAGAAATTTTGCGGATTAAGTCAAAAAATAATAAAGAGAGCGAATCTCCAAGGCAAAAGATATCCTTTATGCCAGCAGCTTGCATTTATGATGAAGAAGAATTTGAAAAAATAGAGGCATTGTATAGCGGCAAGAAGAAGTTGTCTGAATCTAAAGAAGAGATAGAAGAGATAATTAAATCGACAATAGATTCAAAAGGTGACAAAAAGTTATTGTTTGAATTATATAGACAGAATCCTGAAGAGATTATTAAGATAGCAAAGAGGTTAAGAGGAACTGGTGTGTTGGTAAAAGAAATTGCCACCTTGATTTATGATATACGGCAAGGCAATTTAGATAATTTAAGGGGAATAAATCCTCCGAGATATCCGGCCATATTAACAACAATGATTTGCGCAACTGCTATATTGTATTTATTTGTCTTGCCAGAAAGCCAGTATTCCCACCAGCAATTTTATCTATGGCTTTCTTTTGTAGGATTTGCTCCTTGGCTTATAGTAGGAGCGTCGGTAATTGGAATTGAAAGGTTTAGCCAGCAATGGCAGCCAAGATACAATGAAAGAGGCATAAGCATTAAAGTCTTGTCTCCGAATAACGCAGGAGACACTTTCAGCCCCAATTTGAAAAAAGCGTCAAAGAATAGAGCCGAAGAGGCAGATTATGCCTTTAATACTTTAGCAGAGATGTTTAAGCAGGGGGTATCAGATAAAGAGGCGCATAGATTTTTTAAGTCCTTTGAGAAATTAGCCGAAGATGTAATTAAAGATATCAAGGAAAAGGGGGTAATTGTAAAGGCAAAAAATGTTGAGAGGGCATTTGCAAGAATGTGCGAAAGCAGGGTGGGTTCGCCATCTTTAGAGCAATTAGAACGGCTTACTATGTATGATATGCTTGGAATCAAGTTTGCATATGCCCATTGTCCAACAGTGTTTATAATGCCGAATGTAGAGAAATTAAGGGAATTAGGTCTGCCAATATCATCCAGTACAATCGCCTTTTCACCTGAAAAAAGAGAGCAATATTTGGAACATTATTTTGATTTTAAGGAGCGCGATGTTATTAGCAAATGCCTTCAGAAAATCATTAAATACGGCAAAGAATGTGTTGAATATAATCGGCTATCTGCTCTGATGAAATATTATCCCGATAAATTTAGAGCAGAATTGGTAGAAGTGGTAGAAAAAAATAATCAGTTCCTTTTAGATGAAATAGAAAAGAACTATGCGGATATTTATGCTGAAATGGTAAAAGTAAAAAAAGGTTCCGGGGAATTAGAGCAGGAGTTAATAAAAAAGCCAATCTCTTTTGTGTCTAATGATTTTCTTGTGTGGCAGGAAGTTTTGAAGGAGCCGGGAACGCCGAAGATTATTAAGAAATTTTTAAGTGAGAAGAAATTAGATAAAGGGGAAATAAAACTGCTGGAAGAGGTATTTAGGAAACTTTTCAATATCCCCCAAACTTATTATGCCGAAATATTAGTAAGAACAGCCATAGGTTGGTCAGCAAGCAGTATTATTGATGATATAGGCTGCGGGAAAAGGACTGTGAGGAGCGTAAGAAATGTATTAATGGATAGAGGGTTGTTTGCAATAGTGAATGGAATAAAAGGTGAAGTGGGCAGAAAGGTTTATAAAATAACATTTTCAAATGAATTGAAGAAGAATTTTAAGAGATTTGCCCCCGAGACCGATAAAGCAGATTCATTATTAGCTGAAAATAAAGCAGAAATCTCCATTCTTTTGATCTTGGCTATGTTTTTATCGATTATGGATTTATTGTTTATAGAATTAGGAAAAATCAACCCATCTTTTCCTAAGGATAATTCTGACATTTTTGCGATTGAATCCCAATCCAAGAAAAAAATCAAATGGAACAATATGAATAATCTGTGCATACATTTTGTTAGACATCTTGGGAACTGGTATGACTATGACAGTCCCTTAATTGATCCTACTCATTCTTCTATAATATCGGCTTTTAGAAGATATGAAGCCATAGCAGTTAAATTTATTAATTCAGATAAAACCCAATATTATCGCACAGACCACAAAAGATATTTAGCAATTAATCCCTCCATACAAGCCGCTATGATTTATGCAAACAAGGACAACAGAAATTATGAAATAATATCTATTCATCCATTTAAGTTTGAGAAAGGAGTTCGCAGAATTGAGAAAAGATTTGAAAGATGCAAAAGTGATTTTGAAAACAATTTGGCAGGTGGAGTGTCCTTTTCTGAAATAACCAATAATAACGAGGAATTTGAAAAGAGCATTGCTCCAGCATTATTTGGAATGTTGGTTGATAAATACTGGGAAATATTAACCAAGATAGAGAAAAACCACTCGCCTGAAAGCTCCACTTGGAAATTTAGAGTTTTAAACAAACAGATTGATCTGTATAAAGAAGCAATTAGAAACTGCTTGCCTTTGGTTCAAGAGAAAGATATGCGAAACGCAATTAGGAAAATTAATGGGTTATTTTTGGTGGAGAACGATCATCCCATAGTTTTTAATAGCGGGCTTCTGCAATTGTCAGCGGAATTAAAAAATGAACACCTATTATTTCTTGAAGAATTGTTGAGAAAGAAAAATCTCGAGTCTTGTGCAAAAAGTTTGGAATTATTACGGGAAAAAGAGGAGCAATTCATTTCTTCTAAAAATGTTGTGTTAAATTCAGCAGAGGATACAAAGAAAGAACAAAGAAGGCTTATAGAAATTTTTGAAAATTGGCAACCAAATATTAGAATTGAGGATGTGAAGATAAAGAATTTTGAAAGCTGTGATTATCAAGAAAGGCAATCATTTAAGAGGTATGCAAAAGAGGATATATTGCAAGGCAGAGTAAAGAATCTGAAAGCTTGGGGTGCTTTTAAGGATGGAAATTTATTGGGTTTTATTATCGCAGATGTCAGTGAAGGTAAGATAAGCAGTATATTTGTAAAAAAAGAATGTTGGAATAATGGTGTAGGACGAACATTGTTAAGAGAGTCTCTGTTAGAATTTGCAAAGCGAGGAGTGAAAAATGTCCAAAGCACAGCGATGTTAAAAAACTCATATCTAAAATGGTGGTTTCTATTGAAAAAAGAAAGAAAATTTATCAAAAAGCACATAGACGGATGGTATGCACTTAAGTTTGAGCTTACTCCCGAGAATGCGGCGGTTATTGCTGGTTTTAAAAAACCACAAGGAGAAAGAACCAGCGAATTCTATTCTTTGCCTGTGCATTTGCCTATGCATTGGTTAGAAAAAAGGCTCAAAAAGGTGTTTAGGAATGGACTATTTAGGCATAAAAATATTTTGCAAGAGGTCAGCGATTCTGTTATAATAAATGGCTGTGTATAAAATTTATTAAAATGTGTAAAAGTAAAATCTATTGTTTTATTTTTATCAGCAATTACTTCCATCTTTTTGCCAAAGTTTTCTGCAGGGAAAATGTTTTGAAATTTTTTTAAAAAGGACTTGACAAAGAATAGAGAAATATGCTAAAATAACAAAAATGAAAAAATTTAAACAAATAATATCAATGTTAGTTTTGGCGCTCATTTTAAGCAAGGCAAACCCTCTAATTGCCAAAGAAGATAATTTTGGATTAGATATTCCGCCAAAATATGGCAGGGTTATTGAATCTTATCAGGGGAGAGGCGATAATCTCATTATCCAAATTCAGGATTTGCATACCAATTATGAGGCGCAGGTAAACGAGGCTAAAATCATCCGTTATCTGTTGAAAAATAATGGTTGGGCGCTGGTGACTACGGAAGGAGCAGAGGGTGAGGTGAATACCTCTATTTTTGAACTCTTTGATGATGCTAAGACCAAAGAAGAGGTTGCCCGCTTTTTTATGGGCAAGGGGCAGATTACCGGTGCAGAGTATTTACATATACTTAAAAAAGCTCCTTTTACCCTTTATGGCGTTGAAGACACCGCCGTTTATAAAAAACACCTGCATTCTTTTGAAAATTCGTTTTCTTACAAAGATAAACTGCTACAATACTGCGAGCAGGTTGAACAGTCGCTGAATGAAATCAAGACGCATATTTATACCCCTGAATTAAAAGAGCTGGACAAAAGAATTTTCGCATATAGCGAGAAAAAGGTTTCTCTAAATGCCTACATAAATTATCTCAATAAGATTTTTACTGAACATTCAGCAGCTCTCAAGCCCTTTCCCAATTTTCAGCGGTTAACTGATGTTGTTGAATTGGAAGCGAAGTTGAATTTTAGCAAGGTTGAAAAAGAGCATTTAGAGGCGATGAAAAAATTAAGCCCTCTTTTGTCCGAAAAAGAGATGGCAGATTTGATTGTTAAGAGCGTTGATTTCAAGACGGAAAAGATTTCCGCCGCAGAATATTATAAGCATTTGAAAAAACTCGGTGAACAAAAGGACTTTTCTTTTCGTTCCTATTCTAATTTACATCGCTATATCTATTACATAATTATTTCCGAACAGATTGACCACCGCAGATTATTCAGCGAGATTAAGGATTTAGAAAAGCTTGCCAAAAAGAAACTTTACGTCAATAGCAACCAAGCCCAATTAGACCAACTCTTAAAAAACATTGATATTTTAGAGGGTTTTATTAACATTAAGCTCACCAATGAGGATGTTGATTATTATTATGCCCATAAATCCGAATTTACTTCCCAGACTTTCCACAGTTTTATCCAAAAATACGCCTCTCAATATAATCTCTATAACCCTTCCTGCGATTTTAATTCATATCTCCCAAAGATGGAGAATTTTTACACCCTTGCCGATAAACGAGATAAGCTTTTGATTGAAAACACTCTGAAAGTAATGGAAACCAAGGGAGAAGAGGTGGCGATTCTCGTTTGCGGAGGATTTCATACTCAAGGGATAACCCATTTGCTCAGAGAAAAGGAGATTTCTTATGTTGTGGTTACGCCAAAGGTTAGCAGCAAAATGGACAGCGAGTTATACTTTTCGGTTTTAAGGGGGGAAATGGTTTCTGAAGAGGATATAGAGGAATTGGAGAGGAAATTGGCAAAAACGAGGAAGAAATAGATGAAAATTGTAAGTGGAACAAAACAAGTTTGACTTAAAATGTTCCATTCTTAAAAAAAAGGGGAATAAAAAATGAAAAAACTAAAAAGACTTTGTTCGCTAACAATAGCCGTTGCTTTTTTATTGAATAGCGTTCCTTATTTTGCCTATGGAATGAAGCTTATCCCTGAGTTATCTTCACCGGATAAGCATACAAGCCAAAAAGATAGAGAACAGATAAGAGATACTGTCAGAATAGGTATTGTAAATGCAAAGGCACATAACCTTTCTAACGCTGAGATTGTAAAGCAAATGAATAAAACATTAGAAGGATTGGGCTTTGGCATCTCAGTAAAAGAAGAAAATGGCCTGGATTGCTTTACTTTAAAGCAGGAAGCAGAGCCCTATATGGTTTTTGTTTATAATCCGCATATTAAAGAAATATCAGTGATGGTGGCCTTTAGACTCGAAAAATATCTTAACGATATAAATCTAATCAAAACAAACCTTTCCAAAAGTGGAAAATTAAAGGATTATTCTTTAGTTTTGACTGAGCAGGTAGCTTCTATTCTTGCTTTATGGAATGAGAATAATACGGAGGATATAAAAAAAGATTTGCGGAAATTAAAGGGATATAAAATGGCAGAAGAGGGTTTAACAATAACAAAGGGTGAGCCATTAGAAGAAACATTAATCAAAGATTTAATTACCTTTGCCCAAGCGGGAGGATTTGTGGCGGCTGATATTGCTCAAAAAGGGGCGGAGAAAAAGATTTACAGCGGTGATGATATTGCCAAGCTTCTGTCTCAAAAAGCAGTTATTGATGATAATTTTTTGAAAACATTAGAGGGAAAAGTCATAGGTTATGGATTGGACCTTAATATAGAGAATACTACCAATAATCGCTATATTGAAGCTGTGCGGGCGCTGACAGAATTGCGCCGTAGACTGAATAGTTTGGGAATTAAGCCAAAGGCAATTGTAATTATTAGCCACCGCGGCCGCCCGGATGTAAAGAAAAATCCTGAGGATGCAGATAATCCCAAATTTAGGGTTGAGCCGGTAGCCGAGTGGTTGTCTCGAGAATATCAAGTCATTCGCAGCGGGGGTGGTATCGGAGAAGAGGTGAAGGTAATACCAGAAACTACTCCTGAGGCTTTGGCTCAAGCTATAAATAAAGCAAATGGAGAGGTTTATTTTCTACAGAATACACGACTTAATCCCCTGATTACTAAAAAAGAAGATGACCCTGATGAGTTGGAAAGATTTGCTAAACATTTTGATGCCTTGATTCTCGGTGATTGGGGACGCAGTGGAGCCGGCGATCTACGCGGCATCAGCGCCTTTGTGCCTACTGCATTAGATAGTATTGTTCATCTGGAGTTAGAAATAATGGTTAGGCTGATGAATGCCAAAAAGTCCATACTTACCATTCTTGCCGGTATTAAAGAGGAGAAAGCCGAGCAGTTTTTGCCCTTAGTGAAAAGGCATAAGCAGGGCAGCACTATCTATGTTTTGGGACCAACCGGTTATACTGTGCAAACAATAGTAGAGGAGTTTATTTTGGGCAAAAAACCCCAGCTTGGCAGATCTAAATTAGTAATCAGCCAAAAAGTTTTGAATATGCTGCGGCGATTTTATCAAGATGAACCTGTTTTAGAAAATAATCCTGTAATTGAAAAAGCAATAAAGGAAGAAATAGAGAGGAGCATTTTATCTGGAATCAATGATGAAAAAGAGCTCAAGGATAAAAAGAAAAAATTGGAACAGGAATTTAAAATTGTGGAGTCTGTTATTCAGGGATGGTTTTTAGCCCAAGAGAAAGGGGTGAATATAAAGTGGGCAGAGGACCATTTGGTAACCCCAGACGATGATATAAAAAAAGGATTTGTTGGAGTGGCTTCCAAAGAAGATTTGGAAAGCAGAGAATCCGCCTTATTTTTTGGCAAAGAAACCTTTGAAGATATTATAAGTTTGGTAAAGAAATACGATAATGTATATGTGTTTGGTGCCCCCGGAGTTTTTGAGAATAAACAGATAGGATGGCATGAGTTTAATCATAGATTATTGGCTACTTTAGAATCAGAAAAGGGAGCTGGCAGGAGGGGGGTTTATCTGTTTGGCGGCGATACAGATGTCTGGTCGCAGGGATATGATAAGCTCTCTTGTTCGACCGGCGGCGGTTCTTCCTTGCAGACTTGGGTGGGTGAAGAACCGATAATCCTAACTTCAGCTTGGAATAAAACAAAAATGCCTCAAGCCGGCGACCTCGGTTATCCCTCAGGTGTTCTGTCTTTTACCCATTTTAAAAATAATGTGCGGGAAATTATGGAAAGGGGGAAAATAGCAACCAAAAAGTCGAGAGAAGAATTGATTGATGATATTATAGAAACGCAAAGATATGAGCAGAGAATTGAGTCCACGAAACCGTTGAAACAAAGAGTGGAATATTTGTTTTCACAGGCAATCCAAGAGGAGGGTGCTGTAGGACGCAACAGAAATGTTAAGATGGTTGAAGAAATTATATCATCGGCTATAAAAAAATCAAAAGAAGAAGGTTTGGGCGCGCATTTTACGTTATACTATGCTGCTAAAGGAGTAGCCGATAAATATGGTTTTAGGGTTGATACGGATGTTACAAATATCCAAAAATTTGTTTTGGCTGAGGTTAGAGAAAAAACCATTGACTGGCGCGCAGGCACAATGAGTTTTGAAAGATTTAAAAATATTGCGGAGCAAGCATTCTTATTGAATGATAATAAGGCGGTAGAGGAGATAGCCGACGATGTTCTATCGGTAAGAAAAACGCCAGTGCTGTTAAAAGACAGAATAGAGCGTCTATTTCATGAACAATTATTTATTGAGAAGCACAGAGAAGCTGAAAAAGGAGCAAGGGTTTATGAAATTTTGGAATTAATTGCCAAAAAGGCAAATGCAGAGGGCATAGATGCCAAAGAGATGTTTACCG
>DAOWIN010000016.1 GCA_030640885.1 Candidatus Omnitrophota bacterium | reverse complement strand
TAAAGAGATTAAAATCAAAACCAGAGGGCATACTGATATTATTGACATTACTTCTTTAACAGAGAAAAGATTGGGTGAAACAAATCTATCTATAGGAACACTGACAATTTTTGCTGTTGGTTCAACTGCGGGAATAACCACCGTTGAATACGAACCGGGACTTGTAAAGGATTTGCAGACAGCTTTTGAAAAAATTGCCTCAGTAAAAGACAATTACGAACATAATATACGTTGGGGCGATGGAAATGGCTATGCCCATATCCGCGCTTCTTTGCTAAAAGCAAATTTAACAATTCCTTTTATTGATGGAAAATTAACATTGGGAACTTGGCAGCAGATTGTTTTTATTGATTTTGATAATCGCCCGCGACAGCGTAAGATAGTGTTGCAGTTTATGGGGGAGAAATAGGCTACAAGCTGCAAGCAACAGGCTACAGGCAAGAAAAAGAAAAATATTAGATTTGTGGTTTCTTGCTTGTAACTTGTAACTTGTGACTTGCAGCTTGTAGTTTATGCACATACTTGCCGGTATTGCTAAAGGAAGAAAAATAGATATTCCCAAAGGAATTCATCCAACGACTCAAAAGATAAAAGAAGCAATTTTTGCTATTTTGGCTGATAAGATTAAAAAAGCAGAGGTTTTAGAGTTGTTTGCCGGTAGCGGAAGTTTAGGCATAGAAGCAATAAGCAGGGAATCTAAAAAGGTAATTTTTATAGACAATAATTTTGCCTGTGTAAATGCAATCAGAGAAAATTTGGGAAAGTTAGGTTTTTTGGATTTAGCCCAGATAAAATACTTAGATTTTGAGAAGGCAATTGCTCTTTTTGCAAGAAGAAAAGAAAGGTTTGATATTATCTTTGCCGATCCGCCTTATTGTCAAAAATTGGGAATAAAAACCTTGCAAAAGGTTAGCCATGCTGATATACTATTTTCCGATGGCTTATTGGTAATTGAACACTATAAAAAAGAAATTCTGCCGTCAAAAGCAGGTAATTTAATTTTAAAACAGGAAAAAAAATACGGTGATACAATTCTATCATTATATTCTTTTAAGCCTGATTCTTTAAACCTGTAGCTTGTAGCTTGCATCTTTCTTTTTCTTGCTTGCAGCCTGTTGCTTGCAGCTTGTAGCTTGCATCTTTCTTTTTCTTGCCTGTAGCCTGTTGCTTGCAGCTTGTAGCTTAAACATGAAAGTAGTATATCCAGGAAGTTTTGACCCTTTGACTTATGGTCATTTAGACCTTATTAAACGCGCCTCTAAGATCTTTGATGAGGTTGTTGTGGCAGTGGGGAACAATCTCCAAAAAGCCCCTTTGTTTTCCTTAACAAAAAGAGTAAAATTAGTAAAAGAAGCAATCAAGAATCTGGGTAATGTTTCTTTGGCTCAATTCGATGGTTTAATCATTGATTATGTTAAAAATAAAAATATAAAGACGGTTATCCGCGGGTTAAGGGCTATTTCTGATTTTGAATATGAATTTCAGATGGCTTTAACCAATAGAAAATTAGATGCAGATGTAGAAACAATCTTTATGATGCCCGACGAATCTTATTCTTATCTTTCTTCCAAATTAATTAAAGAAATAGCGAATTTGGGAGGCGATGTGAGCCAATTTGTTCCGCCGTTTGTGGAGAAGGAATTGCGAAAAGCTACAAGTTGCAAGCCGTAAGCAAGAAATCTAATCTCTAATATTTCCTTTCTTTTCTTGCCTGTAGCTTGTAGCTTGAAACATGAATATTTTAACCCAAATTAGAGATAAAGCGAAGTTCAATCTGCGGAAAATAATTCTCTGCGAAACTAATGATGAGCGAATAATCAAAGCAGTTAAGAAAATTGTTTCTGAGCGGATAGCTAAAATTGTTCTTGTCGGAGAGAGAGAAAAAATTTTAAAGAACTTTCTTCCGCAAGAAATCCAGGAGCTCGAAATTATTGCTTCTGACGAGCCGTCAGTAATAAATGATTTTGCCATTAAGTATTGTCAGCTGAAAAATAATGCGGTGGATTTGCGAGCAGCGAAAAGGATTTTGAGCGATCCGCTTTATTTAGCGGCAATGGCGTTAAAAAAAGACCGAGCAGATGGTTTGGTGGCTGGCGCGACCAGAACGACAGCCGAGGTTCTAAAAAGTTTAATTTCAATTTTGGGATGCAAAAATTCCCTTTCTATTTCGGGGGCTTTTTTGATGGAAATTCCCAATTGCGCATTAGGTGAGAATGGTGTTTTTATCTTTGCTGATTGTGGTGTGATTCCAGACCCTTCAGCAAAACAGTTGGCAAATATTGCTCTTGCTTCGGCAGAGTTATTTAAATTATTGGTGAACAAAAAACCGAAGGTAGCGATGCTTTCTTTTTCTACAAATGGAAGCGCCACCCATAAGACACTTGATAAGGTGCTTGAAGCTACGAATATAGTCAGAAGGATTTCTCCTGATTTAGATGTCGATGGAGAAATCCAAGCTGATGCGGCATTAATTCCTGAAATTGCCGAATGTAAATTCCCCGGCAATAGAGTCAAGGGAAAAGCAAATGTGTTGATATTTCCGGATCTAAACTGCGGAAATATCACTTACAAACTGATTGAAAGATTGGCAAAAGCAAAGGCGATTGGCCCCTTGCTGCAGAATTTAAATAAGCCGGTTAGCGATTTGTCGCGGGGATGCAGTGTGGAAAATATTGTGGACGCAGTGGGAATTACGGCAGTGCGGGCAGCAGAGCCGGCTACACGCCTCACGCCTCACGCTAAAGACAAAAAATAAGATGAAAATATTAGTAATAAACTGCGGGAGTTCGTCAATAAAATATGCATTAGTGAACATTAGAAAGTCAGAGATAATTGTAAGGGGGGCAATAGAAAAAGTTGGCATCGATGTCCGAAGTTATGAAGTTGGATTAGAGATAATTCTGGACCGTCTTATGCAGCGGCCTGATGCAATCATAAAAAACGGAAAAGAACTCCTTGCGGTGGGGCATCGGGTTGTTCATGGCGGGGAGAAATTTACCCAAGCAGTTTTAATAAATGAGCAAATAATAAAGAATATTCGCAATCATTTTGAGCTTGCTCCTTTGCATAATCCGCCTAATTTAATGGGAATTGAGGCGGCTAAGAAATTGCTTGCCGACACTCCTCAAGTTGCTGTTTTTGATACTGCCTTTCACCAAACAATGCCGGCTTGCGCCTATCTTTACGCTCTGCCTTATCGTTTTTATGAACAATATGGAATCCGCCGCTATGGTTTTCATGGCACTAGCCATAAGTATGTGGCTTTAGAGGCAAGCAAAATTTTAAACAGACCGCTGAAAAAATTGAATTTGATTACCTGCCATTTGGGAAATGGCTGCAGTCTTACCGCTATTAAAAAAGGCAAGTCAATAGATACAAGTATGGGATTTACTCCATTAGAGGGTTTGGTAATGGGCACGCGCTGCGGCGATATTGACCCGGCTATAGTATTCTATCTAATGAAAAAAGAAGGGTTGGCGCCGGAAGAAATAAGCGAGTTGTTAAATAAGAAGAGCGGTTTGTTGGGGCTTTCTGATATCAGCAGTGATATGCGCGACATTCTAAGAGCCTCAAACAAGAAGAACCCGCGGGCAAAAATTACTTTAGAAATTTTTATCTATCGTCTTAAAAAATATATCGGGGCATACATTGCGGCAATGAACGGGATTGATGCCCTTGTTTTTACCGGCGGAATTGGCGAAAATGCGGAGCTTATCAGGAAAAGAATAGAAACAGAAATTTCTTATCTATTAAAGGATGCCCGGATTTTGGTTATTCCCACCAATGAAGAATTGATGATTGCTCAGGAAACAGCAGAGGTAATAAAAAAAGCAGGGGGCAAAGAGAAAGGAAAAAACACTTGACAAAATTAAATTGTTGTGTTAAAAATAAACAGAATTAGAAAGCGTTGGTTTAATTTGTCTGAAGAAGAAAAAGAGCGAAATTTACAGAGCAAATTTAGCAAGACCTTTATCCTGCTTCATTCGCTTCGCTCATTCTCGCAGGCTCTCGCTTTGCGAGAAGGGAAAGGAGGAAAAAAAGATGTTGAAGATGTTAAGGAACCGAAAAGGATTTACTCTGGTAGAGGTAATGATTGTTGTAGCAATCATTGCTCTTTTAGCCGCAATTGCCATTCCGAACTTAATGAAGGCAAGAGAAGGTTCAGATATAACAGCCTGTAAGGCAAATAAGAGGGCGGTTGTGAACGCAATAATGACCTGGGCCGCGAAAGAGAATGTCAACATTGCTGGTTTAATAGCTGCATATGATGGTCAGCGCATAACCACAGTTATTACTGCAGGAGCAAGCGCCATTACAGATGGTTATCTTGATGCCACAGATTGTTATTGCCCGACACTTGCCGTAGCTGATCGTGTGTTAGGAACTGATTATCTAGCTGCAGTTGGTGCGACATCGGGAAAGGTTACACTTACTTGTGCAACCAATGCTAACCATAATTAGAGGTAAGAAGGAGTGCAAATTTGTTTTTCAATCTGTTTATAAGTAGGCAGTAGAGGCAAAAAGGGGGTAGTGAAAGCTACCCCCTTTTTTTTAGTATAGGATAAATTCTATACTTGATTACACAGATTAAATTTTGTCCGAAAATCGGTGTAATCTTTCTAAAATATGAATCCCATAAACTCCATAAACTCCATAAACTCCATAAACTTCCATAAACCCAAAGGTGGTTTCACCCTCGTAGAAGTAATAATTGTTACAGCGATCATTGCTCTTTTAGCCGCAATTGCCATTCCGAATTTGATGAAGGCGAGAGAAGGTTCAGATATTGCCGCCTGTAGAGCAAACCAGCGGATAATTACTGAAGCAGTAATTGCCTGTATGGTAAAAGAAAGTCTGGCTATACCTGCCGCTGATGTAACCTTGGATAAAGCTAATGTTTGGGTAAGCGGCGCATATGATCCGATCGGCTTAGGTTATATGGCAGCTACAGATCCCTATTCTCCATCTGACCCCGCCCCTGGCGGCGTTGGCTATACTATTACCATTGCGACAAGCACAGGCCGGGTTTCAATTACTGCTGGAGGATTATGATGAATACTATGAGGTCACCAGTCACCAGTCACCAGTCACCAGTCACCAAAAAGAAAGCAAACTACAAACCCAATAAACTCCATAAACTCAATAAACTCCATAAACCCAAAGGTGGCTTCACCCTCGTAGAGATTATAATTGTTATAGCAATTCTTGCTCTATTAGCGGCAATTGCAGTTCCTAATGTTATGAAGCAGAAAATGTTTGCCAATGAAGCGGCTGCCCAGGCGACTTTAAGAACATTCTCTATGGCTTGTGAAACCTATAGCATTGCAAATAATGGAAATTATCCCACAGCGGAAGCAGATTTAACCGGTGCAGCGCCTCCTTATCTTACCGAATCTTTAGCCGGGGCGAGCGCTGGATATACATTTACTCAGGACTTTGATGCTACGGGCGCAGGCTATGCAATGAAAGCAACGGGCGCAGCGCCCTCCTATTGCATTAAAACAGGGGGGGTAGAGAGCAGTGTCGCTGGAGCAGCAATTACCTGCACCGCGCCGTAAGTGAAGAAAGTCACCAGTCACCAGAAAGAAAACAAATTGCAAACTCCATAAACTCAATAAACTTAATAAACTCTATAAACTCTATAAACTCTATGAACTTCCACAAACCCCATAAACTCAATAAACTTCATAAACTCCACAAACCCCATAAACCCCATAAACTCAATAAACGCCAATTGGGATTCACTTTAATAGAACTAATTTGCGCCGTGGCCATTTTGGTTACTGCTTTAGTTGGATTATTGAGTTCATACAGTGGGTGTTTTAATCTTGTGCAATCCAGCGCGAATACCTCTATTGCTCTTAATGAAGCCCAGCGCATAATGGAGGATGCTCGCAAACGCAATTTGCGGGCTAATATAGTCAATGAAAATTGGCCGGCTTGGATAGTAAATCAAGGGTGCAATTGCTTAAACAGTGAGACTATAAATGTAAGTTATCCAGACGGAGCAGGCACAAACCCTCTGCAAATTTTGGTTAGGGTTGATTGGATAGAGAAGGGGAGATCGCGAAATGTGCAGTTGGTAACTCTGTTGACGGAAAGATAAAAAAGCT
>DAOWIN010000127.1 GCA_030640885.1 Candidatus Omnitrophota bacterium | reverse complement strand
CGAATCAATCCTTACGCTTTTTTTACTTTTGGAACCTATTGGAAAGAAGAATTAAACAGATGATGACAGCCTGTAGATATCTATTATAAATAGCTGGAGTTCTAAATATCTGCTTTGTTTATTCAAATACCTTTGGTACTTTGGCAAACATGCAAAATATTATACTGTTATTTATAATAGAAAACTATAAAAATGGAAAACTTAGAATTCAATAAAATCTACAGCCTTGAAAAAATCAATGAGGAATTAACACATTTTGTTGAGATCTAATCATTTATGTAATAAATATAGAAAGTCAAAGGCAGAGATTATAGAACTGTTTGGATGGAGGGTTCAGGGTCTATTTGATGTCTCAAGGAAAAGCGGGTATAATGATTGTTAAGGTAAAGGAGAGAAATAAACTGTGTCTAAGCTATTAATCGTTTCAAATAGGTTGCCGGTTACCATCGAGAAAAGAAAGGGTAGTTTGCTTTTTCGCCAAAGTGCTGGTGGTTTGGTTACGGGGATAAGTTCATTCTATAAAGCCCATAATAGCATCTGGTTGGGATGGTGCGGTATTCCTTCTGATAAACTAAGCAAAAAAGAAAAAAAGAGGATTGAAACAAAACTAATTCGCGAGCATAATTGCTATCCTTTATTTTTATCCAAAAGAAATATTGAGAAATATTATTATGGCTTTTTCAACAAAACGCTTTGGCCGCTTTTCCACTGCTTTAACCAATATGTAATTTATGATAAGGCCTTGTGGCAATCTTACAAAAAGGTAAATGAGCTTTTTTGCGATAAGCTCGCCGAGATTGCCGGTCCAAAGGATACAATTTGGATTCATGATTACCATTTGATGCTTCTTCCCAAGCTTATAAGGCAAAGATTGCCTAATGTTAAAATAGGCTTTTTTCTGCATATACCCTTTCCTCCTTTTGAGACATTTCGTCTGCTTCCTTGGCGAAAAGAGATTTTAGAGGGAGTTTTGGATGCCGACCTTATTGGATTTCACACTTATGATTATGTTTGGCATTTTCTGTTTAGTGTTGGGCGTCTTTTGGGATATGAGCATACACTTGGACAGATTACCGCCGGCAACCATATCCTGAAGGTGGATAGCTTTCCAATGGGCATAGACTATAAACGTTTTGCAAAAGCTGTAGATGATTTAAGAGTGCAAAAGGAGCATAGTAAGATTCGCAACAAAGTAGGCAGCCGTAAGATAATTTTGTCAATAGACCGTTTGGATTACACAAAAGGAATAATTCAACGTTTAGAGGCATTTGATTCCTTTTTAGAAAAAAACCCAAAATATCAAAAAAAGGTAGTTTTTATCCTTGTGGTTGTTCCTTCGCGCACAAGGGTAGAACACTACAGATTATTAAAGAAACAGGTAGATGAATTTGTGGGGAAGATGAACGGGAAATATGGAAGTATTGGCTGGATGCCTATTTGGTATCTTTACTCTTTTTTGTCTTTTCGTAACCTTGTTGCTTTGTATAATGCTGCTGATGTTGCTTTAATAACCCCTTTGAAGGATGGGATGAACCTGATAGCTAAGGAATTTATTGCCAGCAAGGGTGACGGCAGGGGTGTTTTGATTCTTAGTGAAAGAACAGGAGCAGCAAAAGAATTGGGAGAGGCAATTATAGTCAACCCAAATAATAAGGAGCAGATTTGCGAGGCCTTAAAAGATGCTTTGACAATGCCCGAGCAATTACAAATAGAGGCAAATAGAACAATGCAGAGAAGGTTAGACCGCTACAATGTCCAGCGATGGGCAGGCGATTTTATGGACAGTTTGTCCAACATCAAGAAAATACAGAAGCAGCTTTCCGCCCGGAGACTTTCATTTGTTGGGAAAAGGGAGTTATTTGCCAATTATTCTAAGAGCAAAAAGCGGTTAATCTTTCTTGATTATGATGGAACGCTTATTGCCTTTGGAGAGAGGCCAGAAAAGGTAAAGCCCGATAGCGAACTGCTCAAGTTGCTTAAAACCCTTGCTTCTGATAGAAGAAATGAATTAGTAATCATAAGCGGACGGGAGAAAAAGATATTGGAAAAATGGTTTGCCTGCTTAGATGTTAGATTAATTGCTGAACATGGGGCTTGGCTCAAAGAAAAAGGTAATAAATGGGAAACAATAGAACCGTTGAAGAGTGATTGGAAAGAAAAAGCAAGACCAATTCTTGAACTCTATGCAGATAGAACGCCCGGTTCCTTTGTTGAAGAAAAAGACTTCTCTCTTGTTTGGCATTATCGAAGGGTTGACCCTGAATTAGCTTTGGTCAGGGCAAGGGAGTTAAAGAGCGCTCTTCTCCATTTTACGACTAATTTTAATCTGCAGGTTTTAGAGGGGAATAAGGTATTGGAGGTTAAAAGGGTGGGTGTGAACAAGGGGCGGGCTGTTTTAAGGTGGCTTGAAAAAAAGAACTGGGATTTTATTTTAGCCATTGGAGATGACTACACTGATGAGGATGTTTTCGCAGTATTGTCTGAGAAAGCTTATTCTTTTAAGGTTGGGTTGCTTCCTTCTAATGCAAGATTTAACCTAAATTCAGTGAAAGAAGTAAGGTTATTACTAAAAGGGCTTATAAGGAGGCAAAAAGATGCGTAGTTTAGAGGATTATTATGAAATTGTGGGGGATATGTCTATATCCAATATACATAAAAAGGCAAGAAAGCTCTATGGGAAACGTATCCTACATATCAATTCTACTTGTCAGGGAGGCGGTGTTGCCGGAATACTCGCTTCTCTTATTCCCTTAATGAATGATGTAGGAATAGAGGCTGGTTGGAGAATATTACATGGCAATCCTGATTTTTTTTCAATAACCAAAAAATTCCATAATGCCCTTCAGGGAGAGCAAATAAATCTTTCCGAGATTAAAAAAAGGTTGTATATTCAAGCCAATGAACTTTTTTCATTATATACCCACATAAACCATAATTGTGTGCTAATCCACGATCCTCAGCCATTGCCTCTTATAAAATTTTATAAGAAAAAGCAGCCTTGGATTTGGCGTTGCCACATAGATCTTTCCCATCCTGATAAGGAGGTTTGGGATTTTCTCAAGAGATTTATTCTTGGATATGATGCCGCTATTCTTTCAAACGAAAAATATAAAAGCAAACACTTATCTATAGAGCAAAAGGTAATCCATCCCGCCATTGACCCGCTTTCTGCCAAGAATAAACAACTTTCCGAGAGTGATATTTTAAAATACTTGAAAAAATTTAAGGTTCCGACAGATAAACCGCTTATAGTACAGGTATCAAGGTTTGATAAGTGGAAAGATCCTTTAGGTGTAATAGAAATATTTAAACTGGTCAAAAAGGAAGTAGACTGCAGATTGGTTTTATGTGGGAGTATGGCAGCAGATGACCCTGAGGGATGGGTGATTTATGAGAAGGTAAAAAAGGAGGCAAGCCAGTTTATTGCGAATAAAGATGTTATATTTATAACCAGCGAGAACAGCATTTTGGTGAATGCCCTTCAGCGAAGTTCAGCCGTTATAATCCAGAAGTCTATAAGGGAAGGCTTTGGGCTTACAGTAACTGAGGCGCTTTGGAAGGAAAAACCTGTTGTAGCGGCGAATGTGGGTGGGATTCCGCTTCAGATAGATAATGGAAAGAATGGGTTTTTACTCGAGCCTTTAGATACAAAGGGATTTACCCAAAGGATTGTTCAGATCTTGAAAAACCCTAAGCTTGCAGAGAAGATGGGCAAAAGGGGCAAGCAGGTTGTCAAGGAAAAATTTCTTATAACGCGGCTTTTATCCGATTATTTGGATTTATTAAATGCAGTAATGGAATGAAGAAGGTATGCAATTTATCTATGCAAAACAAGAATTCAAAAACAAAGTTAATGAGTGGCAATGAGGCGGTTGGCGAGGCGTCGATTCAAGCCGGTTGCAGCTTTTACGCCGGTTATCCAATTACTCCCCAAAATGAGCTTACTGCTTATATGTCCAAAAGAATGTCTGAAATTGGCGGCACCTTTATTCAAGCCGAGAGTGAGTTAGCGGCTATTAATATGGTTTTTGGCGCCTCGGCGGCTGGTGTGCGGGCTATGACATCTTCTTCCAGCCCGGGTATTTCTTTGAAGCAGGAGGGAATTTCTTATTTGGTGGGTTGCGAACTGCCGGCAGTAATTGTGAATATGATGCGAGCAGGTCCGGGGTTAGGTAATATTGATTCGGCACAAGGAGATTATTTTCAAGCAACCCGTGGCGGTGGACATGGAGATTACCGCACAATTGTGCTTGCCCCCAATTCTGTTCAAGAAGCCTTTGATTTGCAGATGCTCGCTTTTGATTTAGCCGACAAATACCGAAATCCGACAATGCTTTTGGGAGACGCAATATTGGCGCAGATGATGGAACCACTTTCACCAGTCACCAGTCACCAGTCACCAGTCACCAGTAAGAAACCTTGGGCGTTGACGGGTTGTAAAGATAGGGAACCGAATGTTCTCCGTTCATTATTCTTAAAAGAAGGAGCATTAGAGGAGCATAATAAAAAGTTGCAATGGAAGTTTGCCGCTATGGAAAAAGAAGAAATTCGTTACGAAGAAATAGATATAGAGGATGCCGAGATAGTTTTAGTAGCTTACGGAACAGTAAGCCGAATTTGCCGGGGGGCGATGCAAAAAGCGAGAAAACAAGGAATAAGAATTGGTTTATTTCGTCCAATTACGCTTTGGCCGTTTCCTGAACAGGTGCTCAAAAAAATGGCTTTACAAAGGAAAAAGTTTTTGGTGGTAGAAATGAGTTATGGTCAGATGCTCGAGGATGTGAAATTGGCAGTAGAAGGGAAAAGCGAGGTTAAATTTTACGGGCGCGGAGGAGGAGGGATACCACAGGAAGAGGAGATAATAAGAATATGCCACAAGCTGCAGGCTGCAGGCTTCAAGCCAGAAAAAAGAAATGATTAAAGAAAACAATAAAGAAAAAGTTAAATCTCTGCGGAATGTGGCGATGCATTATTGTCCGGGATGCGGACATACTATTGCTCATCGTCTAATTTGTGAGGTAATTGACGAATTGGATATTCGGGAAAAGGTTATTGGCATTGCTCCGGTGGGCTGTGCCGTAATTGCCTATGATTATTGGAATTTTGATGTCGCCGAAGCTGCCCACGGGAGACCGCCAGCCGTGGCTACGGGGATAAAAAGGACAGAGCCGGACAAGATTGTATTTACCTATCAGGGAGACGGCGACCTTGCTTCTATCGGCACCGCCGAGATCATTCATTGCGCCAACCGCGGAGAGAATATATCTGTCTTTTTTATCAATAACGCTATCTATGGAAT
>DAOWIN010000128.1 GCA_030640885.1 Candidatus Omnitrophota bacterium | reverse complement strand
TCTTACTTCAACCATCCCACCGACACCGCCTCCCCCCACCTTATATATCGTATCACCAGGGCCAAAACTATGGCTGTCATCCTCATCAAGAAAAAATATTGTTTTGTTATAATACTTCTCTCCAGATTGCTGTTCAATAGTTTTCAATTCCGTTCCGGTAGAGGTTTTTATATTAACATTAGAAACATTGCTCGTTCCACACCCACCTACATTTATTGCCCTTCCCCCAATACACACCATCAACCCCGCCGCTCCCCACTTTTCAGACTGGCTTCCTACGGGAGTTATGATTGTGCGTATTCTTATCTGGTCGGCGGAGCAAAAGTCACCAGTCACCAGTAAAAAAAGAAAGAAAAAAACAAGAAAAAGAAAAAGCGACTTTTTGGGTCTTCGCTGGAAACTGGTGACCTTGCAACTTTGTGACTTTATTTGTTTTTTCATCTTACGCCTCCTGTTTGGGTTTATTGGGTTTATTGGGTTTAACTCCATAAACTTCCATAAACTCTATAATTATGCTTCATACTAAAGCATATAAGTCTTCCACTTTTTTAATCACTGTTTCGGCAATCTTTTTTTTCTCGACACTATTAAATCTTTCAATAGTTCCATTTTTATCCAAAATTGCCCCGGAAATTCTGTTTTTCCCAAAAGGGCTTTTTATTCTGCTAATTTTGTTGGCAACGATAAAATCTAAATCTTTCCTAAATAATTTTTTTCTGCTATTTTCTAACCAATCTTGACTTTCTAAACTAAACCCCACCAAAATTTTCTTTCCTTTTTCCTTTTTTAAATTCAATAAAATATCCGGATTTTGTTTCAACCTTAAAACAATGTCCTCTCCCTTTTTAATCTTTTCCTTAGCTACCCGCAAGGGACGATAATCAGAAACTGCAGATGCCATTATTAAACAATCAATATCAAGAAAATATTCCCGCACTACCGACTGCATTTCCAAAGCGCTTACCACAGAAATAAATTTAATCTCTTTCGGGGGAGACAGATTTGTAGGAGCAGAAATAAGAATGGTTTTATGCCCTTTTTTTTGTGCCTTTTCTGCCAAAATATAGCCCATTTTGCCGCTGGAAAGATTAGATAAAAAACGCACTGGGTCAAGCATCTCGCGGGTTGCCCCAGCAGTAATTAAAATTTTTAACACTGATTTAAACACTGATGTCACTGATAAACCCACCAGTGTAATCAGTGATTTAGTACTGCTTCAACGATTGTTTTCACTGATGCCAAATGCCCCATTCCTTGTTTGCCGCAGGTTAGGTCTCCAATTACAGGAGAAATAATTTTACAACCCCTCTTTTTTAACCTTTCTATATTTTCTTGAACAATGCTGTTTGTGTACATATTTTCATTCATTGCCGGAGCAATTAAAAGCTTTGCCTTTGTAGCGATAACTACATTAGTTAATAAATCATCGCAGATTCCATTAGCAATTTTAGCAATGATGTTAGCAGTGGCTGGAACGAGCAAAATAAGCGAGGCTCTTTGGGCTAAAGAAATGTGCAGAGATATTTGTTCATCTTTCTGTTTTGAATGAACCCCTTCGAAAAAATGGCGAGGAGTAAAAACAGAGTTGTTAGAAACTGTTTGAAAAGTCAATGCAGAAACAAATTTAGTAGCTGCTTTAGTCATTACCACTATTACATTGTTTTCTTTCTTGTTTAATTTTCTTACTATTTCTACAGCTTTATAGGCGGCAACACTTCCGCTTACGCCTACAATAATATCATTCATCTTTTTTCTTGCCGCTTTCTTCACTTTCCTTCTCTTCCTTGCTTTGCTTTAATTTTCCCTGTTTGAAATCTTCCAAAGCAATGCTAATGGAATCCGAAGGTTGGCTTTTGCCAAGTTTTCTTGCCTCTTTATTCAATTCTTTTGCCCGTTGGAAAACTAACCGCGTTAACTTATATATTCCTCCCACCTCTTTTAATAATTCGTCATCGGAAACATAAATCATATTCTGCAACCCTCCGCTTTTATTATTGTTTTAATATCCTCTACGCACAGCCTCAAACTTTTATTGAACACCAAATAATCGTATCTTTTTATCTCCTGCATTTCCTTTTCTGCCAATTTTAATCGTTGACAAATCTCCTCATCGCCTTCTGTTTTTCTATTTTTTAATCTTTGCCCTAATTCTTGCAAAGAAGGAGGAGAAATAAAGATAAGCACACTTTGTTTTTTGTATTCCTTTTTTATCTGTTTAGCCCCCTTAACATCAATTTCCAATAAAATGTTCTTGCCTCTTTTGAGCCATTTTTCTAAAAAATATCTTGGTGTGCCATAATAATTAGCCAATACCTTTGCCCATTCGGCAAATTCGTTGTCTTTTATCTTCTGCTTGAAAGATTTTTGAGAGATAAAAAAATAATCTCTTTTATCCTTCTCGCCTTGGCGCGGCAGACGGGTGGTACAGGAAACAGAATAAAGCAATGAAGACTGCCTTAAAAGATGATTTTTGATTGTTGTTTTCCCTCCGCCGGAAGGAGAAGAAATTACAAAAATTTTTCCCATTTTTTAACACTGATTGCACTGATACATTTTCAGTATCATCAGTGTTTAAAGTCTTCCCTTTAGACTTTCTGGCTGGACACTGGAAAGGATGATATAATCACTGTCAGTAACAATAACCGCCCGCGTTTTCCTGCCATTAGTAACATCAATCAACTTATCTCTTCTTTTCGTTTCAGAAATCAATCTCTTTATGGGGGCAGAATCAGGAGAAATAATTGCCACAATCCTTTCAGCAAAAACCAGATTTTCAAAACCTAAATTGATTACTTTTCTACTTTTTTCGCTTTTCATAAAATACACTTCAAGCATCAGATTTTCAATCTGATGCTATATATTATATTCCCCAGCTGCTTTTTTGTCAAATTCGCCAAAGGTGAATTGGCAGAATCTAATTATGACAAGGATTTCTCTAAACGCTCTGCCACCCAAACTTTGATAATAGATTGACGAGGGACACCAAGACGCTTTGCTTCCTTATCTAAAGAATGGAGTACCCATAGAGGGAAATCAACATTAACTCTTTTTTGTTTTTGTTCAGGCCTATTAGTCTTTGACATATTAAGATACTTAGATATATCTTGACCTGCTTCAAATTTTTTATCAAAATCTTTAGCTTTCATAGATATCAACCTCCTCTGGCCGAGATCGGCGCACTGAAATGATTCTTATTTTCCCTTTTCTATATGTAACTACTCCTGACCAATGCTTATCTGAAATACATCCTATCACTAGAAATCTCGCTTCATCGGTGGTTTTGGTAGGAATTTCTATTAAATCAGGATCTTTCCATATCGCTTGCGCTTCAATAAAATCAATCCTATGTTTTTTCTTATTTAGTTCACTTTTTTTGAAATCAAATTCAAAATCCATAGTATAAATATTATACCATATAGGTATAAAAATGCAAAAATCTCCTTAACGCTTTTACAAATATATCCTTCAGTTGTTGGAATGCTTCAAATGCTCCCATAGGTTGCATTTTCAGAATCAATTCGCCAGAGGCGAAAAGGTTCTTCGCCCCGATAAATCGGGGCTCAGAATCATCCACCTTAGGCGGATGGCGCGCCTGGCAGGAGTCGAACCTGCGACCTAGTGGTTCGAAGCCACTCACTCTATCCAGCTGAGCTACAGG
>DAOWIN010000018.1 GCA_030640885.1 Candidatus Omnitrophota bacterium | reverse complement strand
TTAATAAAGCAAGCAAAAAAACACCTAATCTTTGTCATCTTTCTCCGGCAGGCAAATATCATTTAGAGGACTTAGACCGTGCTGGCGGGATTTCGGCAGTAATGGCAGAATTGAGCAAAAAGGGATTGATCAAAAAAGATCTAATTACTGCAACAGGAGAAAAAGTCGGCGAGAATATAAAAGGTAGAGAGATTTTAGACAAAGAGGTTATTCGTCCGCTCAGCAATCCTTATAGCCAAGAAGGCGGAATTGCTATTTTGAAAGGGAATTTGGCTCCTGATGGAGCAGTGGTGAAGCAATCAGCAGTGGCTCAAGCGATGCTTAAACATTCGGGCAAGGCAAGGGTTTTTAATAGCGAGCAAGAAGCAATGAATGCTATTATGGATAAAGATATTGAGAAGGGCGATGTGATTGTTATCCGCTATGAAGGGCCTAAAGGCGGACCGGGGATGCAGGAAATGCTTTCGCCGACAGCGGCGATTGCCGGCATTGGTTTAGATAAAGATGTTGCCTTGCTTACCGATGGCAGATTTTCCGGAGGCACGCGGGGAGCGTCTATTGGGCACATCTCTCCGGAAGCTACTGAGGGAGGTGCAATTGCGATTGTTCGTAATGGTGATATTATTGAAATTGATATTCCTAATAAAAAATTGAATATTCGCCTTTCCTCGCAGGAAATAAAAGAGCGACTGAACAAATGGAAGTGTCCGCCGCTAAAGATAAAAGAAGGGTATCTCTACCGATATGCTCAGCGGGTGAGTTCAGCCGGGGAAGGAGCCATCTTAAAGAAATAGAAGGAAGTTCATTGAAGTTCATTGAAGTTCGTTGAAGTTTATGGGGTTAAACCCAATAAACTCTATAAACTCTATAAACCCAATGAACCCAAACGGAGATGATAAGATGAAGGTTGAAGAATTGAACTCTTTGATAGATTGTTTTAAGCAAGCAAGAATTTTGGTGATTGGCGATTTTGTTCTTGACCAATTTATCTGGGGGGATGTTTCGCGTATCTCGCCAGAAGCGCCTATTCCAGTAGTTTCTGTTAACAAGAAGACCTTTATGTTAGGAGGAGCGCTAAATGTGGTAAGCAATATCTATTCCCTTGGCGGAAAGGTTTATCCCTGCGGGGTAATTGGTAAAGATAACTATGGTCAAATTTTGCTCAAAGAGCTGACAAAAAAAGGAATTGATACAAAAGGAGTAGTTGCTGATAAACATAGGCCAACAACACTTAAAACGCGTATAATTGCCCGCCATCAGCAGGTGGTGCGGGTGGATGAAGAAAAAATTGCCCCTCTTGCGCAAGATGATTTTTCTCAATTTTTGGATTATATCAAAAAAAAGATTTGCGAGGTAGATTTGATTTTAATTGAGGATTATGGCAAGGGCGTAATTACTCCTTCTCTTTTAGAAGAGGTAATCAAGTTAGCCAAGTTGAATAATAAAATGGTTGCCGTTGATCCTAAGGAGGAGCATTTTTCCTATTATAAAGGGGTTAACGTTCTTACTCCTAATTACCACGAGGCATTGAAGGCAGTGCAGAATTTATGTCCTCAGAAAACAAAAGAGGATAATTTACAGGTTATCGGAAAAAAACTTCTCCAAAGATTAAAATGTAAAGCAGTGCTGATTACTCTTGGCGAAAAGGGGATGTGTTTGTTCGAAAAAGGGGAAATTGCACATATTCCTACTGTTGCTCAAGATGTGTTTGATGTCTCTGGGGCAGGTGATACAGTGATTGCTGTCTTTTCTTTATCTCTCTGTGCTGGAGCAACCATGCGGCAAGCGGCTTATATTTCTAATTATGCCGCTGGTATTGTGGTAGGTAAGGTGGGAATTTCTACAGTTAGTCGGGAGGAGTTGAAAGAAAAGATAGGTTGCAAGTCACAAGTCACAAGTTACAAGCAAGAAACCTAAATTATAAGATTTTCTTTTTCTTTCTTGCCTGCAGCTTGAAGCTTGAAACCTGAATATGAAAGTTATCGGCATAATTCCTGCGCGGCTGAAGTCAACTCGGTTTTCAGAAAAGCTCATTGCCGATCTTTGTGGCAAGCCGTTGATCCAGTGGGTATATGAGCAGGCAAAGAAAACAGATTATTTAGGGGATGTAATTGTTGCCGCTGATGACCAAAAGATAATAGATGTAGTAAAGAATTTCGGCGGCAAAGCCGTTTTAACTTCTAAAAAACATAAAAGCGGCAGTGAACGCATAGCAGAAATAGCCGCTTCTTTAGAGGCGGATATAATTGTAAATATTCAGGGAGATGAGCCCCTGATTAACCCCCTTTCACTTGACAATTTAATAACTGCCTTCTATAATGATAAGGACATCAAGGTAGCCACTTTGATCCATCCTATACAAAATGAAAAGGATTTAGCCGATCCTAATGTAGTAAAGGTGGTTATTGATAAGAATAATTTTGCCCTCTATTTTTCCCGAGCGAGAATTCCTTGTTTCTACCCCGTTAAATCCGCCAAAGGCGGAATTTCACCAAAGGTGAAATTATTTAATGGGGCGAATAAACACATCGGAGTTTATGCCTATACAAAGGATTTTTTGCTTTTATTTAATCAGCTTTCCTATTCTAAGTTAGAAAAAGCTGAAAAATTGGAGCAACTACGGATTTTAGAGAATGGCTATAGAATAAAAACCGTTATTGCCGAAAGTGATTCTGTAGGTGTGGATACAGAGAAGGATTTAAAAAAAGTAAAAGGAATTCTGTTAAAGCGAATAAATTAAATAAAATTTTTGATTTACTAAAAACAAAGGTGAAAAGAGGTGGCTAAATGCTAAAAAGAATCTATTCAATTTTATTATTAGGAAGTGTTTTGATTTCAGTGATATTTTTATTAACCAATACTCCCTGCTTTTCTGAAGAACTTACTTTAACGACATTGTTTAGCTCCTCAGGGGATCTTTGGAGCGACCAAGGCACTTATATTTATCCTGAGGATGCTGGCGAAGATGTTATGGTTATTCTGGACAGTGGCGAAATTGGCATTGGGATTAAAGAACCGGTGGCGAAATTGGATGTTGCCGGCAGTATCTATTTTACGGGTGGAAACGGAGATGCTAACGGCGATGGGGTCGTTGATGTGAGTGATTCTATGTTTATTGCAAGATATGCCAATGGAATAGCTGGTTTTAATCTTGATAGGGAGGGATTAGCAAGAGCAGATGTAGATGGAAATGGAGTAGTCACAGTTGAAGATTCCACGATACTTACAGCAATAATTATGGGTTATTCAAGGCAAGATGCTGAAAGAACTACTCATAATATTGCTTACAAATCTGGTCAGGGAACTCTTTCGGCAGCGGGGTGGCAATTTGAAGAATTTATTATTCCCAATGCCAAGGTTGGCATTGGGACGACGAATCCACAGTATAGGTTAGATGTAATAGGCGATGTAAGGGTTCTGGGGAACATTTATTATGATGGTACACAAGGCAATGCCGATGGAACAGCATATACTAAGCCCGATTATGTATTT
>DAOWIN010000118.1 GCA_030640885.1 Candidatus Omnitrophota bacterium | reverse complement strand
AAATTACTGCTCCGATAGGTCCCAACTCATACCATATTTTTGCAAAGCCGCCCTCAACTCCCCACTTCTTTTGTTCGGGTCCACCTCTTGAAGCCCATTCTTCACCTTCGGGAATATATTGTAAACCTTGGCTTCTAGAACCAGTTCCAAGCCCCCACAAACCAGCATATTTTACTGCAAAAGATATATCTGTTACTAATGTAGCCGGCCGCCGCCGCAGTAAGTCATCCTGCGAATGGCGAAGATACAGGCTGATATCCTTAAACGCAAAATGGACTATAAGAAAAAGGATAATTGATAAAAGGGCAATGGGCATTAATATTGCTTTTCGCTGACTCCAAACATTTAATAAAGAAGCTTTTTTATATACAAACATATAGACTAAAGTGCCAACGGTTAACAAATACATTGGGGTTTTTACGCCGCTAATGAACACTCCAACTGCGGCAGATAAAATAGAAATGTTTATGAAAAACTTCTGCTTCGCTGAGTTGTTTGGATAAAATTTTAACCCCATTCCAAGAAAGAATAGCAAAAACGCGAAACTGGCATAGCGTGAAGAAGCTCCAAATACTGAGGGCACAAATTTAATATTTGGATGCAAGGCAAAAGTATGGAAGGAATGCGCCCCTACAAAAGGCCGAATTAGAGGAGACATAAAATCAAAAAACATGTATTGAGCAATAGCAATAAAGAGCAAAGGAATGCTTGTATATACTAAGATTCGGCAAAACTTTATCAATCCTTTTTGGTTTAGGAACATATAGTAGCCCAGAAAGAGCAAAGCCATATACCACAGATAACTGCGAAGTCCTATGGCAGCGAATAAAAGATTTGGCAAATTTGGATTGAACGACTGGATAATACACAATCCTCCAAAAACCAAAAGCGATGTTTTAAAAGGGGGTTTCCAAGCTACAAACGACCTCTTGTTCTTTGCAATAATCAGGGTTGCCAAAAAGGCAAAGTAGGTTAAAAAAAGCAGAACATCTTTTATGAGCATCACCTGAATGGGCTGGCCCGGAAGAAACCTGCGGATAATGTCCTCAAGATAAAGCCAGATAAAAATAGTAATAATACCAATACGCCATCGGTGAAGTGTAGCAATGGCTATTGAAAACAATACAACTAAAATCAACAGCAAAAGAATATTGGAAAATAATGGAAAAGGCATATTAAGTAACTTTAAACCTTCTGAAAATAGTTTGCAGCTTTTTTATACCATTCAATCGTCCTACTCAATCCTTCTTCAAGATTAACTTCAGCTCTAAAACCAAATTCTCTTTCAGCCCTTGAAACCTCAAGCGTTCTTCTCGGTTGTCCATCGGGTTCTGAATTATCCCAAACAATTTTCCCTTTAAATCCAGTAAGTTTGGCAATTAGTTTAACTAAACCTTCTATTGAAATTTCAAAACCAGCGCCTATATTCACTGGCTCGGATTTGTTATATTTTTCAGTTGCTAAAATAATTGCCTCTGCCGCATCCTCAGCATAGAGAAATTCTCGCGTTGCTTTTCCTGTCCCCCATACAGTAATTTTATCTTTTCCCGTCTTAATTGCGTTAAAACATTTTTTTATGAGTGCGGGGATAACATGAGATGTGTTAAGATCAAAATTATCTTTCGGGCCATACAGATTAACTAACAGCAAGAATATTGAGTTAAATTCGTATTGCTTTCTATATGCCTGCGACTGAACAAGAAGCATCTTTTTTGCTAATCCATAAGGAGCATTTGTTTCCTCCGGATAACCATTCCACAAGTCCTTTTCTTTAAATGGAATGGGTGTAAATTTTGGATAACAGCACACAGTTCCTAAAGCAACAAACTTTTCTATTCCTTCTTGCCTTGCAATCTCCATAAGTTGAGCTCCCATTATTAAATTATCATAGAAGAATTTGCCGGGATTTTCTCTATTTGCTCCAATTCCCCCGACTTTTGCAGCTAAATGAATTACAATATCGGGTTTAGAATCTTTGTAAAGCTTCTTAACTGCCTGCGTTAGAATAAGGTCATAATCTTTACTTCTGGGAATAAAAATATTTTTACATCCCCGCTCCCTTAGTTTTTCTACTACGCAAGAACCTAAAAATCCGGCTCCGCCTGTTACTGTTACCCGTTTGTTACTCCAGAAATTCATTTTTAATCTACCTTCCACCATCTATCAGGAAATTTTTCTTTTAATATTTTATCGCCTTCACCAATTGGCTTAAGACCGGCAGCGCGCATATCAGCATCTACCATTATCTTAATTAAATTTTTAAAGGTAACTTTTGGCTGCCAATTTAATTCTCCTTTAGCTTTGGTTATATCAGCAACAAGACTTCCTATTTCGGTAGGCCGAAAATAGCGGGAATCGATCTTAACATATTTTTGCCAATCCAAACTAACATAAGAAAATGCCTCTTGAACAAACTCTTTTACCGAATGAGATTCACCTGTCCCTAAAATAAAATCATCGGGCTCGTTCTGCTGTAGAATTTTATACATTGCCATGCAATACTCCGGCGCAAATCCCCAATCTCTTTTTGCTTCCAAGTTGCCTAAGTAAAGATAATCCTGCTTTTTAGCCAAAATTGCAGCAACAGCGCGAGTAATTTTACGCGTAACAAAGGTTTCGCCGCGACGGGGACTTTCATGATTAAAAAGAATGCCATTTGTGGCAAAGAATCTATGGCCTTGGCGGTAATTTTTAACCATCCAAAAAGCATAGAGCTTGGCTGCTCCGTAAGGACTGCGCGGACAAAAAGGAGTAGTTTCATTTTGTGGCGCCGAAGTATTGCCAAACATTTCACTGGAAGAAGCTTGGTAAAGTTTTACATCATTTCCGCTTCTTCTAATTGCCTCTAAAAGCCGAGTTGTTCCTAAAGCAGTAATATTGCCAGTATATTCAGGAATATCAAAACTCACTCTTACATGACTTTGCGCACCTAAATGATAGATTTCATCAGGTTTGATATTGTAGATAATATTAGAAATTTGTTCAGAATCGGACAAATCTCCATAATGAAGAAATAGACCAACGTCAGGCTTATGAGGGTCCACATAGATATGATCAATCCTTCCGGTATTAAATGTGCTTGCCCGACGAATAATCCCATGAACTTCGTAATTTTTGGAAAGTAAAAACTCTGCCAAATATGAACCATCTTGTCCAGTTATTCCGGTAATTAAAACTTTTTTAGACCTGTTAAGCATTTTCTCTTTTTTGTAAATTAAGCGCTTTGGTAGGCAGCCTTTTTAATTCACTATTTATTTTGTTTCAAGGTTTGAACAATTAATCCTTCCATCTGTTCAGCGGCTTTAACCCAACTGAAAATCTCTTCAACCCGCTTTCTTCCCGCCTCCCCCATAGATTTAGCCATTCCAGGGTTATCAAGAAGTGCAATTATTGCTTTTGCTAATGCAGAAACATTATTCCAAGAAACAAGAATACCGGTTATGCCATCTTTTACCACTTCAGGAACAGCTGTATTTAAAGTGGATATAACCGGAAGTCCAGATGCCATTGCTTCGGCAAGCGTCAACCCGAAGCTCTCATGTTTGGTTGGAGCCACGAAAAGATAGGCTTGTTTATAATATTCTCCTATCCTATCATTTGCTATATGCCCGCGATAATGAACTTTATTAATAATGCCTAAATCTATAGCTTTTTGTCTATATGGCTCCCAGTTTCCATCTCCTAAAATGTCAAGGGCTACATTATGTTTTTTAATTACGGTAGAAAATGCGTCAAATAAAACATCAATTCCTTTATTAGAAATAAGCCCGCCACAAAAAAGAATTCGCGGCTTTTTCATATTCCAATTCGGCGAAAATCTTTCTATATTAACACCGCAATAGATAACCGCTATTTTATTTTCTGGAACACCTAATTTTTCACAAGCAGCACTTTTTTGATATTCACTAAGACAATGGATTGCATCGGCTTTTAATAATCTTAATCGTTCAAAGTGCGAATCCCAACGATGAAACCATTTACCAATATTCCGGGGATTAAGCAGTTTTAGATTGGGCAGAAAAACCCTTGCATCTGCATAAATTGGATTAGGGTGATGATATGAAGCTATATGCATTATAGACTTTTTTGAACAAATGCCTTTGAGATAACTTCCTTCCGGTCCAGTTGAAACAATTGCATCAATATGATTCTTTTTAAGATAGGATTTTAAGAATTTATTCAATGTCCAGAAAGATATCATGGACACGGATTGCAGCCATACAATCTTATACTGAGGATTATCAAACATAGGTGGCTCTTGATGCGCCAATTTATTTTTGATATAAATACATATAACCTCATGCCCCAAGGCAACAAGATGATTACATAAATAATGCGTAATAACAAGGCCGCCTCCAAAACTGAAGCGGTGAGTAAATAAAATCTTGAGTTTTTCTTTCATTTTCTTTGTTCTTTTATTTAAGCTATTTAATGGATTACTTAAGTTCGTAAGAAGACAACAGATTTAAAGAAAAGTCGCCTCTGCTATGTGCCCTATCCAACTCACGAGACCGCCAGAATACACAGTAGCCGCGACAAAAACCAGTATCTAAATCCGCTGAGTAATTGGGAAAGTAAATTTTGTTGATTTTTTTGCCTCGCAAAGCTCTTTGCATAAAATCAATATCTATAGCTATACCATCATAAACATCATACCCAAAATTATCTTCATGAGGCACACGACAATCATCAATAATTACCACGAATTGATCGAGTTCAGCAATTATGGAAATTTCATCGAGTAGCGGCAGATACTCTTTTCCATGCGCGCCTCCATGCGCATCCAAGTAAAAAATTGGACATTCTGATAACAAATCCATATTACAAAGCCTTCGCAGAAACATTGGGCTAGAGCTTCGGTAAATCTTTATGGCTTTCATATTGAGTGTCATTATCCTGCTAATTATGAAATTCTTAAGTGAAATTTCACAAGAGTAAACCGGTAAGCATAGATAACGATGTGCACATATAGTGCTAGCTCCATAAGCTGCGCCTGTTTCTACAAACACCGTCCCTTTTGATACATTTGCCATCTTTCTAATAATTGTTGCCCTAATTATCTGACCATTGAACCCCATAAAGTTATGGTTAGTTCTGTAGGATAATATTTCCTTTAATGAGTTAGCTGCGCGGAGTTCCTCATATTGTTCTCTACGGCTCCGCATCAACTTATAAATCCGGTGAACAAATGTATTCATTACATCCTCGTTATGAATGTGATATTAAGGTTATTATGGAATATTTATTTCAAATTCAAAGCGGTTGTTACCATTTCAGCCGTCATCTCGACAGTAAAGTAATGCTCAATATGCCTGCGCGCCCTATGGCTAAATTCTGTCCACATATCAGAATTGTTTTTAAGCCTTTGTACCATCTTACGTGCTACATCGGGCTCAATAGAAGAAATTTCTATAAATGGCAAGGGCTCGCCAGGCGCTAAATCCGCTTTCATCTCCTGCGTACAAAGTCCTGAGTTCATAATTACCGGTATGCCACAGGCCATTGCCTCGGTCATAACCGTCCAGCCCGCTGGCTGCCAGCTATTGTTTGTAAGGTTGAGTAAACATAGTGCCCGTTGATAAGCATACCGAACATCCGCCGCAGATAGATGTGCCCGGCAGAAGATCGGAAAATCAACTCTACTTTGCTTCACCTGCTCTTGCCAAAAGTGTTCAACATGGGAATTTTGTGTCAAACGCACCAACCCAATTCCTAATCCAGCAAGAATCTGTGGCAAGATCTCCTCACGGCGCAGCTGGTCACCAGAAACTACCACATAGTTTCGCCATGAACACGCCTTTGTCAAGTTAGAACACAAATTAGAACAACCATTAGAAACTTTGGGGGCTGATACAGGTCGATAGTATCGCGTATCTACGCCCGCTCTAATCCACGCCAGTTGTTCAGGACGACAACCAACCAGCTTTTGCGCCTCAGTTACTTGCTGACGAGTAATAAAAAACACTTTTCCAGATTGCCGTATTCCCCATTTAGTAAGATAATTAAGAAAACGGTCCTTTACATTATTAGAATTGCGAGTCACATAATATGCCAAGTTCACTATATTCCTCTTATGCCCCAAAAGCCTTCTGCCAATTATTGAAATAATATATCCTATTGTACCCAACACTATTATGGCATCAAACCCCTTCAGGCGACGGGCAAGTCGGATAATGTCAAAATAAATACGCCACCAACCCTTAGGTCGTGAATGTGCAATCGGCCTATTTGCAGAAAGAGACTGCAAACGCTCGAACTCTATCTGAACACCCTGTTTCTGAAGACCATTCCAAATTGCGTAGTTCCAAAAATACCGCGGCAAGCTCGGGTCAGCACCACCTCGTTCACAAAATTGTTCTGGAGTGTTAGTAGTCAGCACTAACAAATTCCGTAACTTATTGGTCATTTCTTAAAAGCTACTATCTCATCGGTTTTATCTATACCTTTATGATTTATAGATTTCATTTCATAGTCTACCGATTTTAAAAATTCACAACATTGTTTGTGCACTTCCTGTCCGTGTGTAGCTAAAAATATGGCTGGATTAAATTTTCTTATTAATTTCTCTGCTCCGAAAAGCACCAAAGTCTCTGCTCCTTCAACATCAATTTTCATATAATCCGGAGGGGGTATTTCATTCTTTAATACAAGATTATCCAAGCTAACCGTTTTTACTTCAATAGAACCTTTTAATGATACACGCCCCATATGGTAATTTTTACTTTTTTCAAAAAAGGTTATCCCGCTTCGTTCAGTAACTGCGGCTTCAATCATTATCACATTTTTGCAACGATTGAGCTGCAAATGCTTGTTTAGGTAACGGATATTTCTATGGAGTGGTTCAAAAGCAACTACTTTGCCTTTAGGCCCAACTATTTCAGATGCTAAAAGTGTATAAAAACCGACATGAGCGCCAATGTCATACACCACTGCTCCTTCTGTAATTGTTTTCGAAAAAAGAATTTGCTTTTCATATTCGTAACTACCCAACCAACAACCATAATTGCTTGAGCCAACTATCCATTTCTTACCTTTAAGCCTACCTTGTAAAATGGGCATTCTCATCTCGTTCGGGATAAGCTTGAAAGGAAAACGCAAAAGTCGCCCAATTATGTTCTTACTTGAAATTCCGGAAAAGTTTATCATTTCAACACTTTCCTACATACTCAAGAACGGCCAATACGCCTTTTACATCTTCTTTATAACTCCATTTAGCTATCATTTCTAATGATCGTTTCCCCATTTTTTTTCCGAGTCCAAACTCTTTTAATAATTTAGAGAGACAATCTGTTAATTTGTCAATATCACCTACCGGATATATATATCCATTCTCCTTATGATGAACAAGATCAATTGCCGCCGCAACTGCATCTGTGGTAATAATAGGCAAAGCATAACACATCGCCTCATTTATCGCTAATCCCCAAGGCTCATAAGAAGAGGGTAAAACAAAAATATCGGCAATGGAATAATACTTTGGCAGTTCAGTTTGATTTTTAAAACCAATAAAGAAAACATTTTTAATATTGTTCTTTTTAACATATCTTTCTAAAATTGGCCGCAACTCGCCATCCCCAACAAAAACAAGAACTGCCTTTTGCTCTAATTTCTCAAAGGCTTTAAGAATATCCATTGGCCGTTTTCTCTGAGTAATCTTTGAAGCATAGAGTATTAGGGGAATATTTTCAGAGATGTTAAGCTCTTTTTTTATTTCACCTCTCCTTCCCTGCCATTTTTTCCTTTGCTCTATAAAATACTCATTATCAACTGAATAAGGCGTCAAAAACATCCGATTTTCAGAAACACCATAGGTTAAATAAAATTCCCGACTGCGTCTACCAATAGGCAAAAAAGCATCTATCCTACGAAATAGAAACTTCAAAAAAAGACCCTTTATTGCCCGCCCCAATTTATGCTGACTATGCCACAGAACAGTCTCCCCGCGAAATATAATCGGTGTTCTGCTTAAGCGGGCTCCAATAAAAGCTAACCAGTTGCTAATCGCAACATAACCGTGGATAAGAATAGCATCATACTTCCCTTTTCGGAGTTCCTTTATAATAGCGGGGTTAACTGATAACCATAATCTGTTCCCAGTTATAAAAGGAAAATAATTCTTAAGAAATTTATATTGGTATCCCTCTAAAAGCGGTATATCCCATTTAAAAGCAACCCCAAATCCAGAGTCAACTTTTTTTTCTACTCCATGCCTTGAACAGAAATAGACCATAAGGTCAATTTGAGAATGCTGAGCCAATTTCTTAAAAAAAGGTGTCTGGTACTGAACGGGGTGGGATGTAAGTATGGCTAACTTATATTTCCTTAAACTCATTTTCATTTCTCAGCAATAACATAATCTTTTATAAAGTCCCCAAAATAACCTCGATAACTCTTAAACCTAAACATGCAATAGACATAATATACCAATGTTAGACACTTCAAAAGCAGAAGTTGCCACAGTTTAAGTTGAAGATAATGCTTAGCATAATAAAATTCGCTTTGCACTCTTTTGATGTATAAATAAGCTGGCGCTAATTTTCTAGTATCCCCTCCAACCTTATGAATAATTTCAGTAAAAGGAGTAAAATACACTTTTAACTTTGTTTTATCTAACTTCTTAATAAAGACCCCTTCTTCACAATACATAAACATTTTTTCGTCCAATAGACCAATCTCTTTAAAAACTTTCTTTCTGTATAGCGCTCCGGCAATTACAATGTTATGAACAGCAATCAATCGGTCATAATTGTAATTTGCATATGGAGATTTTTTCTTCAACATAGCTCTATGCGTAAAATTCTCATTAAGAAATCCTAAAAAATTTTTTTCAAGTATGAGCTCCCAAAAATTTTGTGGGGGTCGAAGCTCTACAGGAACCTGTAAATCACCTTTTAAACCCAAAACCTTAGGAAATATAGCCCCAATTTGCGAATTAGTCTGAATAGAAGTCAACAATTCATTCAATGTATTTTCTTTAACTAATATATCATTGTTTAACAAAAAGATGTAATCTGCCCCGTTCAACAGGGCATATTTTATTCCACGATTATTCCCCCCAGAAAACCCAAGATTTTTATTGGTTTCTATTAAGGTAAGAACGCCGGGAATAAAAGATTGGTCTAATTTTTTAATTTGATCCGCTTGACCTTTAAACAAAGATATCTCTGTCTTTAGTTTTATACAATTATTTTTTGTCCATTCTTTTATTTTTGATAGCGAATTATCGGTTGAACCATTGTCAACTACAACCATCTCAAAATTTGGATAGTTAGATTTATAGTTGGATTCTAGACATTCAATAGTATTCCGCCACCCGTTATAATTGAGGATAACAATATAAACCAAGGATTGTCTAAAGCTATCTTTCATTCTGTACAAAAATTTTATTTTTCCGTTTATCAAGACACGCAAAGCATTTTTAGTTTTGCCCTGTTAGATAAAATTTGCATAGTAAATCTAACAGGATTCATCTTTTTATTGCCTTAAGTTTGTTTCAGGCATTCCTCTATTACATCTAAAATCACTTTATCAATATCGTACCTATATTTCCAGCCCAGTTCTTTCATAGCTTTACTTGCCTCTGGATATTTATCATTTGCCTCTTCATATAATGGGCCATAGATGGTTTTTGGGTCAACAAAAGCAATTCCACTTTTGCTTTTTGTTAATTTAATTACGCGGTATGCTAATTCTAAAATGATAGTTTTGTTTTCTGGATTCCCAATATTATAGGCTTCTCCCTGCCTGCCATGCTTCATCGTTTTAATGAGCCCATCCACAGTATCTTTAACATGAGTAAAAGCACGGATTTGTTTACCATTGCCAAAAACAGTTAATGGTTCATTATTGAAAGATTGAGTAACGAACCTTGGCAATACAAAGCCTCCTTTGCCAGATTGCCTTGGTCCGGCAATGTTAAAAGGACGAATAATGCATGCTTTAAGATTAGATACTTTATGGGTATTAATTATTGCTGTCTCACCGGCCAGCTTACCAATAGCATATTCCATACGAATTGTAGTTTTTGCTGGTACAATTTTAGGATAATCTTCTGTGCAATATCCATCTTGCCCCCCTCCGTAAACTTCACTAGTAGAAACATCCACTAATTTTGCATTACATTTAGCCGCTAATTCTATCAACGAATAAGTATCATCAACGATTGACTTTATCATTTTTCCGGCATGCGGAAGGACGCCCGCTGGACCAACAACAGATGCCAAGTGGTAAATTTGATCAAATGTTTCATTATTAACTGAGCGACAGTACTCATTGACCGAACATATAGAGTAGGTTAAATTGGAGGGATGACCCAGCTCATCTAAATATCGTTCCACATTAATAGGACTTGTCGAAAGATTATCCACTACATGGACACGGTTATCTGAATCTTTAACCAATTCCTCAATTAAATGACTTCCCAGAAATCCAAACCCTCCTGTAACAAATATTCTATTCATTCTGTTTTCTCCCTTTTTTTGAATAAATTTCTCCAACCCATCTGCCGAAGCCTTTTTAAAACACTATCCAAAACATACATTAGGCTTCTCAATTTATATAATAATGGAACATTGGCCTTCGAGAACATTGTCGCCATACTATTTAACATTAGTTTTTTGCCAAAAACCTTTTCATAAGATAAAAATATTCTTCCTTCGCTTTCCTTTCGCATAGGAGCTTCTGTACGGAAGTTATTGGCTTTGATAGTTTCAAAAACAGTTTGGACACGATGCTCATAAGTATGATCTTTCAAAACATATTTACGGCCCCTTTCGCTAATCTCCTTTCGTTTTCTATCATTAGATAAGTAGTATTTAATGATATCAATGATATTATCTTTAGGTCTATAACTTACTAAATGTTCTCCATCTTTAAATAATGGTGCTCTATGTTTTTGCGGGGTATCTGTTAATAAAAGACTACCACAAGAGAGAGCATCGAATACTCTAAGATTATAGTCCTGGTAACCGAGAGGTAATTTATTAAAAACAATTTTGCTGCTCAAATGAAGACGAGTCAGATCTTCTAAAGATAGTTGGCCAGAATTAACTGTATAGTCGTTTATTTTGAAATGTTTTGCTAATTCACTTAAAATTTTTTTCCTATCATTATAGAGAGCCCCCGCAAAAGCAACATCATATATTTTTCTTTCTACCGAAATTTCCTTTACTCGGTCGGGATCGCAAGCAAACGGCAAATAAAAGGTATTTTTATTAACCTGCTGGAATTTTTGCAATAACCAATGTTGAGCAAGAAATACATAGTCGAAAAAGGACGCCATAGATAAGTGTTTTTTGATATCAAATCCAGCATCAGGAAAATATGCAACAGTCGGAAATGGCAGTTTCTCAATTCCCACAGGAAAGCCCTGCTGCCATTCCTCTATATAGAAAAAAATATCCCATATCTTATTGGAAACAGCTTCACTTAAATCAAAATCGCACTCATACCCCGATCTTTCCATTTTATAAGGTAAGCCGCAATAAGTAACTTTTCCCCATTTTAAAAACGCTTTCTCGTAATAGGGAAATGTCCCTTTTGGTTCGTAGCCTCCGCCAAGCAGAATTTTCATATTTTACTCAAAAAGCTTTTGAATTTATTTACTACAAACTCTCTCATTTCTTTTGTCAAATCAGGATAAACACCTATAAAAAATGTACGTTCCATTATTATATTTGTATTCATCAATTCCCCATACACCCTATGCTCTATCCCCTTAAATCCGGGTTGCTTCAAAATATTTCCTGCAAATACCTTCCTCGTTTCAATTTTTGCATCTTCTAAATATTTTATTAGAGTATTAATATTAAGTCCTTTTCTAACTGTTATTGGGAAACCAAACCAAGAGGGATTTGCTTTTTCTTCCCATCTTGGCAGAACAAGCTTATCTTCGAAAGGTTTCAAATTCTCATAATAAAAATTAAAATTTTCCCTCCTCGCTTCCACAAATCGCTCAAGTTTTTCAAACTGAGCAAGACCGATAGCAGCCTGCATATCAGTAACCTTCAAATTGTAGCCAAGATTTGAATAAACATACTTATGATCATAGCCAAAAGGAAGATCTCCGAACTGTCCGTCAAACCTTTTCCCACAGGTATTATTTTGGCCTGGCTCACAGCAACAATCACGGCCCCAATCCCTTATGGAAAGAGCTATTTTAACAAATCTTGGGTCATTTACGATGATACCTCCACCTTCACCCATTGTAATGTGATGAGCAGGATAAAAACTTAGAGATGCCATGGAGCCAAATGTCCCAACCAGTTTACCATCATATGTTGCTCCAAGAGCGTCACAGGCATCCTCAAGAACTAAAAGGTTTTTACGTTTAGCAATATCCATAATAACATCCATATTACATGGATTTCCAAGTGTGTGCGGAACCAAGATTGCCTTTGTCTTGGAACTAACAGCATCCTCTATATGAACAGGAGCAATGTTATATGTTCCGATTTCACAATCGACGAAAACGGGGATAAGACGATTTTGTATAATGGGAGTTAGGGTTGTTGGAAAAGTAACAGATGGGGTTATAATTTCATCGCCGGGGCTTAACTGATCTTTAAACTGGGCTGATCTGAGAGCAGAAACCATAATAAGGTTAGCCGATGAGCCTGAATTGACAAGATAAAACTTTTTTGTTCCAAAGAATTTGGTCATCTTGCTTTCAAATTTTTTAGCATAAGGTCCGGCAGTAAGCCAAAAATCGAGTGCTGAATCTACCAGATTAACTATTTCTTTCTCGTTATAAACACGACCAGCGTAACTTATTTTGGTTTTGCCGGGTAAAAAGCTTTTTCTGCTATGTATGGCAAAGTAGTACTCCTTAACCAAATTCAAAATGGTTGTTTTCAATTCACTTTTTTTTTCTAATTCCATTAACTATGCTCCTGTTAAACTTGAGGGACGATAACCTATTCCATGATACAAATTTCTTTCGAATTCCTCTCGGTTTAACATCCTCCTCCCATCAATAATAATAGGACATCTCATCAGTCTTTTAATCTTTTCCTGAGTAATTGCTTTAAATTCGGGCCACCTTGTTATTATGATTCCTGCATCAGCATTGTGTACCGCTTCTTCCCATGACCTTGCATATCTCACTTCTCCAGAGACAATATGAGAATTAAACTCCTCTCCTACGGTAGGATCATACAAGCTAACATTAACTCCGCTATCAAGAAGTGCATTAACTATAGAGATGGCCGGAGATTTTCTTATATCGTCTGTATTTGGTTTGAACGCCAGCCCAAGAATTGCCACCTTAATTCCATCTAATTTTGGGTATAAAGTCTTTAAAATTTCTACAAGCTTTAAAGGTTGTTTATTATTTGTTGAAATAACAGCTTCCAAAATCCGAGCTTTTGTTCCCCGCTCTTTTGCAAAAGAAATCAACGCATTTACATCCTTTGGAAAACAGCTCCCTCCAAAGCCGCAACCTGCTTCTAAATAACTAAGGATCTCTGGATTTAAAAAATTGCCATTTATTTTCGGATTCAGGCGATGATCAAGGTGAACACCTCGCATCACTTCGTTTATATCTATATCACCTACCACAGCAGATATATTTGCCATCTCATTAGAAAATGATATTAATGTGGCTAATAAGGAATTAGCAGCACATTTGATCATTTCTGCTGTGCGAAGAGATGTTGCTATAACAGGTGCATCAAAATCTGAATAGAGATTTTGTAATACAGAACTGCTTTTCTCGTCAATACTACCTATTACTATCCTATCGGGTTTGAAAAAATCTTCAACAGCATTTCCTTCTCTTAAAAACTCTGGGTTCATACAAAGACCAAAATCTTTTCCACATTTTTTTCCGGAGATCCTTTCCAGAATCGGCAAAACTATAGAATCAGTTGTAGAGGGAACAACCGTACTTTTTATAGTGACCACGATATAGTTATCATTGTACTTGAGCCATAAGCCTATTTCTTTGCAAACTTGTTTAATATATGACAGATCAATGGCGCCATCTTTAAATGGGGTTCCAACCGCTATAATGGCAACTTCAGCTCCCTGTAGCGCTTTGGTTAAATCTGTTGTAGGAGATAATCTTCTGTTATCAATCACCTTCTTTAGTATTTTATCAAGTCCGTTTTCATATATTGGCGATTCCCCTTGAATGATTTTTTTAATCACATCGCTTTGCTTGTCGACACACTTGACCGTATGCGATTTGCAAGCAAGGCATGCACTTGAAACAAGCCCCACATATCCTGCTCCAATAACTACTATATTCATCTATAATTATTCCTCCCCTTTAAAATTATACCAATCTAAATTGCGATATTTTTTTATAATATTTGCAATATGACATCACATATTCTCATTATACCATTTAAGAATTCGCTTTAGACCATCTTCAAGTTTAACCTTTGGATCATATTCTAACAGATCTTTAGCCTTTAAGATGGATGGACATCTTCTGTTAGGACTATCTATCAAATATTCCTTATCATTACTTATTTTCCTGATCAATTTTATCTCTTTTGTCTTGAATAATTCCTCACCAAGTCGGATTATTATCTGCGCTAAATCTTTCATAGATATCTCTGGGAAGTCTGCGCCGATATTAAAGACTTCACCGTTATAATCAGATAATAAAATCAGCAGATATCCGGCAATAGCATCGGAAACATAACAAAAAGTTCTTGTTGTAGTCCCATCTGAAAGCATAACAATATCTTCCTTTTTAAAAACATTTCTGCAAAAATCCGGGATTACTCGTTTATCATTTATACTTAATCCGGGACCATAATTATTAAAAGGACGCGCTATCTTAATGGGAATATTATAAACCTTATGGAAATTCGTACAGATGGTCTCTCCATATCTTTTTGACTCATCATAACATGCTCTTGGCCCTGTGCAAGATACAAATCCACGATAGTCTTCTGAAGTTGGAATCGCTTCAGCTGGGGGATCCCCATATATCTCACTGCTTGAAAAGAAAAGAAAACTTTGGACGGCTTTTCCCGTAAGATGTATCGCTTTGCAGTAATTTAATAGGTTTCTTAATCCATTTACATTAGCATCCATCGTTTCGATAGGATACATCCTGTAAAATGTCGGAGATGCTATTGATGCGGCATAAACAATGTAATCAACCTTATCCAGCTTGCTATAATCAAAAAATGTTGCATCTGCTTTAATGATCTCAATGTCTGATCTGCCTTTTAAATTATCTATCCACGACGGAACCCCTCTTATAAAGTTGTCTAAACATATAACCTTGCATGGTTTATTCAGCACATAATCATTGGCATATAACAAAGTCAATATAAAATAATAACCTATAAAGCCTGCTCCTCCTGTAATCAATAATGTTTTTCCTGAAAACGAATTTAACTTTTCTGAAAGCTTGGCTAATATTTCTTTTATATCATCTATTACAATTTTATTATTTATAATCACATTAATCTCCTAAGATAAAAACCTCTCTTTAATATCTTTTGAACCATTCGATGGTTTTTTTTAACCCTCTTTCTAAAGTATATTTTGGTTGCCAATTTAAGAGTTCTTTTGCTTTTGTTATGTCCGCAGTTAAATCAAAAATTTCATTCTTCCTATAACCCAATGCCCCCCAATTTATATTTGCCTTCTTGGAACACAATTTTTCTAATATGCTCGCAACTTCTTTCAAAGTGATCGATTTTCCACTACCGATTTCAAAAGTAAGAAAATCGTTATCCATATTGTCAATTAGATCAATCGCTTTAACATATGCAGATACAATGTCTTCGACAAAAATATAATCTCTCTTTTGATTACCGGGGGAAACGTCCATTAATTCACCATTTAAAATGCTTTTCACAAGATAAGGGATAAATTTGTAATCATCGTCTTTTGGACCATAGACATATTCAAGTTGAAGGTTTATTATCTTCAATTCCTTTTCTTTATGAAAATAATTTAGAATATGCAAAAAAGCTTTTTTGGTGGAAGAATAAACTGAATAAGTATCTATAGTAGAAGTATCTGTATTAATAAAAGCCTTCAATCCGTTATCAAGTGCTGTTTCAATAAGAACTGAAGGGAATGTAATATTAGATTCAACGATATTTTTAACCTTTTCTCCCTTTTTCCCATAGTTTGTCGCTAAATGTATTATTAAATCTACTGTTTCATTTTCAAAAATTGTCCTTATGTCCGTTTTATCAATATTATAGCTTTTTACTTTATCCAATAGATATTCAATCCTCCATGTATTAGAGAATGAACGCTTAAGAATTATAATCTCATAGCCCTTTTTTGTTATCTCAGGCAAAAGATGACTACCCAGAAAACCTGTAGCACCGGTAAGTAGAATTTTCATTTCAATCTTTCCATGTCTTCCAAGGTAAATTTCCAGAAATCCATAACTCTCCCAACACCTCTTTGTCCCTTAAAGTATCCATACACATCCAGAAACCCTTGTGTTTATATGCGGCGAGTTGTTCATTCTTAGCTAATTTTTCCAGAGGCTCCCGTTCCCACATAGTTTCATCTCCTTCAATATAGTCAAAAACCTGCGGTTCTAAAACAAAGAATCCACTATTAACCCAAGCTCTGTTTCCTTTCGGCTTTTCTTGAAAACTTATAATCTCATCTTTCGAGTTTATTTCTAAAGCTCCAAATCTCCCAAGGAGCTTAGTGGCTGTTAACGTGGCGTATTTTCCTTGCTTTTTATGAAATTCCAAAACTTCCTTTAGATTTATGTCACCTACGCCATCTCCATAAGTTACCATAAAGGTCTCGTTTTTAACATAATCTCTTATTCTTTTAATTCTGCCACCAGTCATAGTATCTAAACCGGTATCTATTAGGGTTATCTTCCAAGGCTCACAGACATTATTATGGACTTCAATTTTATTGTTTTTTACATCTATAGTTACATCTGATTGGTGCAAAAAATAGTTTGAAAAATATTCTTTAATCATATAACCTTTATACCCAAGACATATTATAAACTCATTAAAACCAAAAGCGGAATAAATTTTCATAATATGCCAAAGAATAGGTCTACTTCCAATCGGCACCATGGGCTTTGGCTTAAATTCCGTTTCTTCTTTAAGACGCATACCCATACCACCACATAAGATAACGACTTTCATTGATACCTCCTAATAAAATCCAGTAGTTCCGCTACGATAACCGCAACTTAGAAGTATTCTCATCTCTTAATTCTTATCGCTCTTTTAGTTACCGAGCAAGAAGATATTTCAATTCCGCTATCGTAATTCCCTTTAAAAGAAAAACAAGAGCAATATAAAATACGAAACCTATCAAAAAATTTGCAAATAGATTTAAGTCAATGGAATAAAGTAAAACACCCATTGCTAAAGATGCGATAGGAGCTACAATAAAAGATCGACTTATTGAAACATAAACTATCTTTCGGGATGAATAAATATAAAGCATAACGAAAATAACCAAATTGCTTATCACTGTGGTGCTCGCCGCCGCTATAAGACCATACTTAGGGATTAGAATAATATTTAAACCAAGATTGGTCAGAGCTGCCGCAGCGGCAGTATATAAAAAATATTTCATTTTCCCGGAAGCCTGAAATAAGAAAAAAAAGGGAGCCGTTGCATATCCGAGAAATAAATATCCTAACAAGATTCGGAATGCTAAAATGCTTCCTTGAAAATCATTTCCGTAGATTAATGTGATAAGCTTAGGAGCTAAAACTACTCCACCTACAGCCATTGGTAATCCCCAAAATACTGTAACTTTAAAATAATAATAGATAAGCTTTTTCAATTTCTCTACTGATTCATGGTAAAGACGTGACATTAATGGAAAAATGGCTATACTCAAAAACCCGCCAAGTCCCATTAGAAGTAAAATTATTTTGTAGGCTGCGCTATACCATCCCACTACTTCATCGCTTTTCATAAATCCAAGCATAATTATATCAATATTACCATTAATTTGTAAAAGAAGCACGGATAAACCAAGAGGTACTGCCAGTAAAATAAACCTTTTCCAAAGTTTTAAGTCAAAAGCAAGCTTAAACCAGCCATAGTTCCTGATAAAAATATAACTTAACAGTATAACTATAACAAGGGAACTTGCTAAAATGAGCAATGGAATATTTAACAGATCTTGCGGGCTTTTTACGAAAAAAAGCACGAGTAAAAGATAGATTGCCGGTCGCATAATTCGGGCAATTCCCACAAATTCCATTCGTTCAGTACCTTCAAAAGCCCAATCCAACAAAAGAACCTGAGGAAACAAAGTTAAGCCAAAAAGGGCTATAAGAATTTTATAATCTATTGGTTTGTTGACAAAGACAAGAAATATCAATAGCAAAATGAAAGAAGTAATCGCCAGAGTAAGTCTTAAGGCTAAAAGGTTGCTAACATATCTTTTTATCTCATTCCTGTTTTTTGCTATTTCGCGGACGCCTATGGTTCTTAGCCCAAAATTAGTAATTAAGGCAAAATAAGCAATGATACCTTGCACAAAGGCTATCTTTCCGAATCCGCTGGCGTTTAAGATTCTTGCAAGATATGCAGTTGATATAAAAGCAAAGAGTTGACCGAACAAATTAGCTGTGGTCAAAGAAAAGAAGTTTTTGATAATTCTTTTTCCAGTTGGCAGCTGAGATAATTTTTCTAACATAGAACTTTAAACCAATCCCTTTTCTTGAAGTTCTTTGGCCGCTTGGTCAAATTTATCAATGGCAGAGGTTTGTTTTGCCCATTCAAATGAACCAATAAAGCCAACTCCCCCAGTGATTAAAATTTTTCTGCCCACTGCTTATCCCTCCTTTTTCAGAAATTCGCCTTTTACATTTTGATGTATATTCTCTACGGCTTTTAGTACCTCGTCAACGGTTATTTCTTTTAAACAAGTAAGCTGTTCACATTCTTCTTTAAAACAAGTATGGCATTTTGGTTCTTTTCTTAAAACAATGTTGTTTTCTCCATAAGGAGACCATTTATTTTTAAAATCTCTGGCTGAATATATGCCGATAACTGCTGTTTTTACAGCTGCTGCCATATGAACCGCTCCCGTATCATTTGAGATTAAAAATTCACAGTGCTTTAACAACTCTATTGTCTGCAAAAGACTAAATCTACCCACTGCATTGATTGCTCCCTCTCCTATCATCCCTTTTAGTTTGTCTGTCCTCTCTTTATCCTTCTTTCCTCCAATTATCAATACATTAACATTGTAATTACTAAGCAAACATTTGCCAACTTCGGCAAATTTGTCCAGGGACCATAAATTTGTCTGTCTTTTGGCATTAGGATTTATGGCTATAAATTTTTTATTATTAAATTCTCTTAAAAAAATATTTACTACTTTTTTATCCCCTTCTGAAATAGGCAAAGGAAATGAGACCTCGCCAATTTTCAGCCCTTCTTTTTTAAGCTTCTTTAACAATCTTTTTACCTCATTATCAAATTTCAAATATTTTGACTGAATCCTTTTAAATAGCCAAATAGCATTTATTCTGAATCCACAGGCATATTTTGCTCCAATAAGTTTTGCAAAGATTATATTCCTCATCTCAATGCTAAAGTTAGTTAAACTCTGGGAAAACTCAATAAATAAATCAAATTTTTCTTTTTTTAATCTCTTAATCAAATTGGTTTTCCCCTTTGGGTTTTTAATATCTTCCTGATAATAAATTATTAAGTCATCTAAAGATTCTACGCCTGAAAGTAGCTCTTTTGCCCCAGGCATTTCTTCTTTACCCGGGGAAGAAAGTAAAACAATTTTTGCAGCTGGAAAATTCTTCCTTATTGCTGCCATTGAAGGAATAGCGCAAATCGTATCGCCAATATTGCCCACCCTAAAAATAAGAATTTTTTTGGCATCTTTGGATATTTTCTTTCGCCAGAAAAGAAAAAACCGAAAAAAATCTAAAAGAGAATTTAGAAATTTATAAAGGAAAATTGGGAAAAGCAAAGCAGCTTTTTCAAATAATTTTCTCATTAATAGAACTTTCGCATTTCAATAAGGTTATGGGAAATTTTGCGTTTGGAGTGAACATTTCAAATATCCATATTAACTTTTCCGAACCAATTCAACCAGCGGCGGATATAGGATAAAGCAAGTAGACAGTTGTGTGCGGGCGGGTAGTTTATGCGAATATGCTCGGGGTGGGGAAAAAGAAGATGGAATAAGCAACGAATCTTTGCAAAAATTCCAGGAGAGTTTATTTTATGTACTTTGAACAAATTCCCCATCCAGTTGTGTCCGAGACGCTCACTGTCCGCTGGTTTAGGCCAGAGAGAAAAATCAGCAAATTTAGGGGGAAGGTTGATACCATACCAATCCTGGGCAAGTTTCAAGAAATCTTCTACTGCCTGCCGCCCTCTCCAATCTACGCATCTTTGTTGTAATGCCTCCCAATCCTCGGGCACGACAAGCCGCCTTGCAAGTAATGCTATGTCATAAATCCATATTAAGGATGTTTGCTTATGTTTATTTATATGAATAGCCGCATAGATGAGAGCATCTACAGGATGCAGAGCTTTAAAGGTTGAGCGCGGCGTTTTAACCTTGACAGCCCTAACAAAAAGCTCTTCTGTCCCAATACTGCGATTGACTCTGGCGAAATTGCACAAGTCCCAGTGGAGATCAATTGCAAAACGATGTTTTATGTTCTCAGCGGGGATAAATTCTTCATCCTTGTAAATGTCCTTATAGATACCGCTAAACCTTTTCTGCTTACATTTATAGCCTAATTTTTCAAGTGCCAAACGGGCACGCTCAACCTGAAATGGTTTAACTAACAGGTCTAAATCGCAATATGGCCTTGTTGCCGAGTCAGGATAAACCATCCAGCATAGAGCGGCGCCTTTCAAAACAAGAACTTCTATACCCTGTTTATGAAAGGCGTCAGTAACCTCACTGACCTGCCTCTCCATTCGGAGAGACCTGATATAACCCTCTATAAATGCCTCTTTCATACGCTTGGCAATAATTTCGGGCGGGCGGGATTCTATCGGCAAATTACCAATCCGCCAATAAAGCAGGGGCATTATGCAATGGGATTTCGGAGTGGAAAGAAAATCATTCCATTGGTTTGCCGAAACCTTTGTCAGCATAGAAGACTCATTTTTAAGGAGTGAAAAAATATTTTGGTAATTCTCTATATTCATATTTCTAACACCAGATTCCTGACCTTAATAGCTATTTAGGGTTTGTTGGGTTTGTGGAGTTTATTGGGTTTATTGGGTTTAACTCCATAAACTCTATTAACTCCATAAACTTCCATAAACTCTATTAACTCTAATGGGGTAAAAACATCTCCAATCTTTTCTGGACATAACAACTAATTTTAGAATTAGGAATTTTCTTTGCCCATCTTTTTGCTTTCTTAAAACTAAAAGACTTTGGAAAATGCAACTCGGGAAAATAACTAAATTGTTTTTTTCTGCATGCCGAAAGATATAAACTATCAATCAATGCTTTTTCCGGTTCTGCTATTAAAAAACTGCCTCCTTTTTTATACCAATTGAATCCGTCAAAAAACAAAGGGGATAAGCGATGAACAGAAAAAGTTCCTATTGTTGTATGAATTATTTTTGTATGAGCAGTTGAGGCAAGAGTAATCACTTGAGGAATCTGTTCAATTATCCCGTATAAGTGCATCGCACTTATAAAAGAGACATAGGCGCGCTGTGCAGGGAATAAAAAAGGGATTATAGAATATGGACTTAATCTTTGATTATCCGCTTCTGCCCAAATGCCCCGATATATCTTAAAAATCAATCCCTGTTTTTGGAGAAAATTAAGCGCCTGTGTTGTGGCAGATAAAGATTTTCCTGAGATAGACGCTAATTCATATGTTGTCCATACCGGACGATGTAATTTTTTAATAAAAATCAAAATGGATTGTTTGCCCATATTATTTCTGCAATTCCTCAATAAAATTGCCTACCTTTAATTTAATTTCATCCCATAAAGATGACACATTATACACATTCTGATCTTCAGAAGACAAATAAGAAATTATCGTGTCTTGGAATTGTCCAAAGCTAATCTCAAAAACATTTTCATATGCTTTTTTTAATTTAGTATCGCTTATTTCAATATCTTTTATTTCGATGTCTTTTATATTAACAGGACTATATTGAGAACTTAAAATATACAAGTCAAAAATATCTCTCGCCTGAACTATAGATCTTGCGGCAAGAGCTTCTATTTTTTGCATTATTGCAGAATGAATATCATAATGCGAAACTAATAAAGGCGCTAATTTATAGGCACGCAAAATAATATTTGAGACAGATTGGACAACAACCTTCCCCTTAAATCCCCTGCGTGAAAATTCAACCTTAGTAAAAAGGTCTTCTCCTGCAGAGGTCATTAAATGAATTTTAAATCTTTGGGTGGTTTCGGTTTGTTTTGCCTTGCTCATATTTGGGGAAATAATCTTCTCTATTCCAAAAGGCGCAAGATTATCCTGAAAAGACTTGGATTGGAGTATCCCCATAACTATTTCTTTAAGAACTTCTACTTTCACTTCCTGAATATCTAAATCCATATCCTCTGAATAGCGAAAACTCTTGAAAAAAAAACGCAGGTTTACTCCTCCCTTGAGAGAATAGTATCCCACTTTCACTTTCTTCCCCAACCACCTTAAAAATTCTAAGTGGAATACTTCTCTTAATTGTAATGAATTGTAGATTATACTATTCATAATTATGTATTATAGTTTAGTTATGTCTAAATTGCAATACATTATTTACCATTTAACTGCCCTCTTTTTCGCATTAAATCCCCCTACTCCCCCTTTAAGCCAAAATTTCCATTTCCTTTTTTAAAACCATCTCGGAAATCTTTTCCGCTAAATTTCCGCTAAATTTCCGCTTGAACGAAACGAAACCTCGCTCAGTTTCTTCACCTCGCAGGTGAAAGAAGTTTCATACACCTGTGAGGTGTTAAGATCCTTCCTCCTTTCTCCTATTCTCCTATCTCCTAATTCCAAATTCCTCTCTCATTTTTTCTCGCCTTTCTCGCAAAATCAATTACCTTCTCATCATTAACAAAGGCTAATCTATGAGAAGGGATACTGCGAACTAACTCCTCGCAAAATCCAAGCGTAAAATCTATTCCCGCTTTATCCCAAAAAGGAAGAAACAATTGCTGAAACATTCTTTTCATCAGCAATATAGTTGGCTCGGGGATAACCCTATTTTGACGGCCATGTTTTATAAAAAACACCTTTTTCAATTCCACTTTATGATTAGAGGCTGTAAATCCTCCTCCTGGCCAGGGTGTGCCGTAAAGATAGAATTTATGCTTTTCTTTTTTAATAATGAGCCGCTCATCATTGAGAATAACGGTGTTTTTGCTATATTGCTTATACAAATTTGCCAATGTGCTTTTCCCTGCCCCTGAGGCGCCAAAAAAAACCATACCCTCGCCTTCATCATCCACGCCCAAAGCATGAGTCAATAGCCCCTTGTCTTTAGAGAGATGATTTATTACTAAAATCTCAGCCAAGGGCCGCATTAAGTTAATAAGCGATAAATTTGAGGGCTCTCTCCTAACTCCTAATTCCTTTTTCCTAAATCCTAACTCCTCTCTCCTAACTCCTCTATCTTTCGGTTTAGCCCAAACCTGCCCACGGCTGAAGTCTTTCTCTATCAAAGCTACAGTTTCCTTAGGATGAGGGGGTGTAGCAGAGAATATTTCCATCACATATTTACCATTGTAATTATATAGCCGCCAGCGATTTTCCATTGCATCAAAAATCATTTCCTCTTGTGGATATTCAGGGAAACCGCCGCGATGAATTCGCAAATCCACCTCTGTCGATTGTTCATCTTTAAAGACAAAATCCTTATAGAAGATATGCTCTAAATCCTCTATTGTTATTTGTTCCCATTGAAGCCTAATCCCGATATTAGCGATTTTTAGTTTAATTTCTTGCATCGTTTTATACCTCTATCCTTTTCTCTTTCCTCAATCTCGCAATTTCTTTAAGATATGGAACGCAGGCGTTTCTATCCCCGCACTCCAAAAGCCCGTCTGCCGGACACCAGTTGCAGTATTGCCTAAATTCACATTTATCGCATTCATAATTCTCGCTTGGCAACGCTGATTTAACATAATCGGTCAATTCTCTCCAGCCGGAAGCAACGCTTCCTTTTCTCAAGTCATACTTAGGAAAACGGTATTGAAGACAAAGATTCATCTCGCCATAGGGAGTAATGGCAAAGGAATTTCTACCCGCACTGCAGTAAAAAAATTCCTTCTTAAAATCTCTATCCAGCACCTTTACAGTGCTTTGATGCAAACGGGGAACGCACATCTCTTCAGTAAGTTCCATTATTTCTTCTGGCGGCAGACGATAACACAAAGGTTGTTTAGAGCCGTCAATCTTAGAATGAAGGAGATAACCATATTGAAAACGGACATTAATATTTTTGGCAAATTCTTTTACGCGGCTAATTTCATTTCTATTTAAATTCATAGCCATTGCCTTAAGGCAAACATAGATGCCGTTTTCTTTGAGTAGATTAATACCTTTAAGGCATCTTTCAAATGAGCCGCCCACATTAGTAATGCTTTCATAAGTTT
>DAOWIN010000141.1 GCA_030640885.1 Candidatus Omnitrophota bacterium | reverse complement strand
GGCTTATTTTCCTATCGTCCCAACATAAGACAAACTCCTAAATTTTTCTTCGTAATCCAATCCGTAGCCAACAACAAATTTATTTGGAATTTCAAATCCCAGATAATCTATTTTCACTTCTTGCTCACGCCGAGTGGGCTTATCAAAAAAGGCACAGAGTTTTAAACTTCTCGGTTTTTGCTTTTCTATTTCTTTTTTTATTGAATTAATTGTTAAGCCGGTGTCTATAATATCTTCTATTATTAAAACATCCTTTTTCTTGACCGGAGGTAAAAAATCAATCTTTATCTTCCCTGAACTTTTGTCTCCAATGTAACTGCTCACTTTTAAAAAATCGCACTGCACAGGAATCTCTAATGTTCGCATTAAATCAGCAAGAAAAATAAACGAACCCTTTAAAACTCCTAATAACAATAAGTTCTTATCTTTATAATCTTGAGAAATTTGTTTGCCTAATTCTTTTACTCTTTTTTTAATTTTATCTTCGGAGATTAAGACTTGAATTTTCATAAATCTTATTTTCTTTTTTCAAGCCTGTGGCTTGTGGCTTGTGGCTTGCAGCTTATTTCCTTCGCCTTTTTCACTGCCGCTCTGATTGCCTCATCAAAAATCTTATCTATTTTTTTCTGCTGAAATATTTTAAAAGCGGCTTCGGTTGTGCCACCTTTGGAGGTCACTTTTTTTCTCAATTCCTTTGCATCGCCGCCCTGAGCAAGCATTTTCAATGAACCCAACCCAGTTTGAATAATTAATTTTTTGGCCGCATCTTTCTTTAATCCTAAAGAAACTCCCGTTTTAATTAACTGCTCTGCAAAATAAAAGAAATAAGCCGGCCCGCTGCCGCTCAAAGCAGTAATCAGATTTAAATCTTTTTCATCTGCTTCTACCACCTCACCCAAAACCCTGAATATTTTTTTTGCCGCATTTAAATCTTTATCTACAACATATTTTCCTTTGCAAAGCACTGATATTCCCTCTCCAATTAAAGCGGGCATATTGGGCATTACTCTAATTATGCTCACTTTCGATTTAAAAAAACTCGCAATGAAATGCGTAGAAATTCCTGCGGCAATGGAAATAAAAAGCGGGTTGCGGGTTGCACCTGCCCGCCGAAGCCTCGGCGTAGGCGGGGGAAATGGGTTGCGGGCAATTTCACCCAAAACTTCTTTTATATCTTGAGGTTTTATTGCCAGAATAACTATTTCTGATTTCTTTACCAATTCAATATTGTCTTTGATTACCGAAATACGATATTTTTTTCTAATATAATCTCTTCTTTTTTTACTCTTATCAGAAGCAATTAACTGGTGACTGGTAACTGGTAACTGGTGACTTTTTATTACCGCTTCTCCCATATTCCCGCAACCGATAATGCCAATTTTCATAATACTGGTATAACTTCGCTATACCTAATCAGATATACTAATCTTTATAGTATGTTTTCTTTAACAAAAATATTCTTCACCGTAGGGGAAAGTTGGGCACCCTTGCTTAACCAGTAATTTGCCCTTTCTTTGTCTATCTCTGCCAAGGGTGGAGTTTTAAAAACATCATAAGTGCCGATTTTTTCAATGAACTTCCCATCTCGCGGCGTGCGAATATCGCAAACTACAACGCGATAAAAAGGTTTCTTCTTTTTTCCTAAACGCGTAAGTCTAATTTTTACCATCTTTTTTTCTCACCCCCTTTAATAAAGCTACAATTTAGGCGACTGCAAGGAGACTAAATTGTATGGCTGCATTAAACCCCGTTAAATAATCCGCCATAGGTGGATTGCCACAAAGTGGCATTTAACGGGGTAAATTCAACTAACATCCGCCTGAGGCGGATGAGTTTCATTTATAACTATATTCCTCGCTTGGAAACTTCTCATCAATAACTTCCTGCTGATAGTTCTTTAATGCTGATAGAATTATTTCGGAAAGATTTGCATATCTTTTTGCAAAGCGGGGAGTAATTTGACTAAACAAACCCAATAGATCCTGCGTGACCAGTACCTGGCCATCGCAATGCTTGCCCGCCCCAATACCAATAGTGGGAATTTCTAATTCCTCGCTGATTGACTTTGCCAATTCCATCGGCACACATTCTAAAACTGCAGAAAACGCACCTGCTTTTTGCAGGCAAAAAGCGTCATCGCAAATTCTCTTTGCACCCTCTTTATCCCTACCCTGTACCTTAAATCCGCCAAACTCGGAAAGCTTTTGGGGCGTTAAACCCAAATGCCCCATTACCGGAATCCCGCGATTTGTTATCTCTTCAACTATATCTCTAATCTCTATCCCCCCTTCCATCTTTATAGCATCACAACCAGCCTTCATAAACCTTGTTGCGTTTTTTATTGCCTCAGGAAAAGTATTATAAGAACCAAAGGGCATATCTCCCACCAACAGAGAAAATTCTGTCGCCCTCTTTACAGCCTTGGTATGATGCAACATTTCATTCATTGTAACCGGAATTGTAGATTCATAACCTAACTCTACCATACCTAAAGAATCTCCTACTAAAATTATATCAATGCCAATTTCATTAATTAATTTTGCTAATGAGTAATTATAGGCGGTAAGCATCGTAATCTTTTTATTTTCTTTCTTTCTATTTTTAATTATCGGAACGGTAATTTTTTTTCTTTGCTCTTTCATTTTCTGGAAATTGGAAATTGGGATTTGGGATTTACCATTCGCCAAAAGCGAATGGTTGGTGCCGGAGGTCGGACTCGAACCGACATGTTCTTACGAACGCGGGATTTTGAGTCCCGTGCGTCTACCAATTTCACCACTCCGGCGAAAATATTTTATATTTTCTGAGAAAAAATACTTCAACTTTTCTTAATAGTTTAAGTGTTTTTTTTATTTTACATTGCGGATTTTTCTAATGGGGCAATCCTTCCTAACCCCTGCAACCAAAGGCTGCTGATGTATTTTTTAGTAACCTCTCAAAAAATATCTTGACAAGAATATTAAACTATGTTAAAAAAGAACAAATTTAATTTAGGATAAATTCCCAAATAAAATTTTTAGATTTAAGAACCCTTATTTTATGATATAATTCTCTTTTTGTCAATAAATAAGGTTGCGGTTTTGAAGCATTGTTTTTTGAAATTTACTTTTTTTGGCTGCGTGAGAATAGTTTGTTTTGTGTTAGATGATTTAGAGTATTGCATTTTAAAAAATGCAAATTAAGGAGGTGAAAAATGCCAAAGAAGAAAGCCGCAAAAAAGGCAAAGAAAAAGACTACGGTAAAGAAAAAGACTACGGTAAAGAAAAAGGCTGTAGCAAAGAAAAAAACTACAAAGAAAAAAACCGCAAAGAAAAAGAAATAAGTAAACTTGCTTTGATAGAATAAAAAAGAACCTCGCATAATTGTGAGGTTCTTTTTTTCTTACAAGATCAAAAAATTCACTTCAACCTTACCTTTGTCCTGAAGAGCCTCGCTTTGCTCACTCTTCAGGACAGATTTCTCTCACCTTCGGCTCGGGCAAATTCCCCTAACATCGCCTTTGGCAATGTTTCGCCTAACGGCGAAAAGAAAAAGACCTTTAGAACAGAACCTTTATCCTGCGTCCATTCGCTTCGCTCACTCTCGCAGGCTCTCGCCTATGGCGAGTAAGGGATGGTGGAGCTGGTGGGACTCGAACCCACGACCTACTGGCTGCCAGCCAGACGCGCTTCCACTGCGCTACAGCCCCTTAACACTGATGACACTGATTGAAGCACTGATGTCACTGATAAAGAATGATTACATTGACATCTTATCAGTGTAATCAGCCCGCCTCAGGCGGGTCAGTGTCATCAGTGCTATCTAAAAATTATCAGCAGCAAACCCCAAATAATTACTGCCGAAAAGATATAGAAACTGTTGAAGTACCAAAAATCAGCGAGCCTTTCGCTAAGCGGTGAATGTTGCGTAGGTTCATTCAGCCAGTGTGTTTTTCTTACTCTCCTCTTTAAGTGACTTCTTAAAACATTAAGGTCCTCTTTTTTAAACCTTAAATAGGTGCCTCCTATTTTATAAGGAACAATATTTTTTTCTCGAATCAATCGCTTCAGTTCCTGTTTATTTACACCTAAATATTCTAAAGCCTGATTAAAACTTAATAATCCACTTGACATTTCTTTGCTGTTATAAGCCTCTTCCGATTTTTAATAAATTTTACACACGACTTTTTTCTTCACTTATCCACTTATCAATTCTGCCCTTTTCGAACAACCATTCGTTATCTTTCTTCACCCCAGGAATCTTTTTACTTGCAGCCCATTTCTGAACTACATTTAACTCTAATTCCAAATACTCAGCCAATTCTCTTAAGCCCATCAAATTTCTATCCTTTGCTTTTTTTTCCTCAAAATCAAATGCCATTTGGCATCTACCCTGTAAAATTCCTCCCTCTTTAATAGAAAGAAGCGGAGCTTGCACATCTCCATCTATTCGCCCGGAGGGTAAAATTTCAATCTTTTTATCCGCTTCTACATTCCCTCTTATTCTTCCGGCAACACTAATCTCTTCGCCTTTAATGTTAGCGGTAACTTCTGCCTTTTCGCCAATAACCAATTTTCCTTTGGAGTTTAAACTCCCTCTAAAGTTTCCATTAATACATAAGTTCACTGGATCATTAAAAGAAAGATTACCCTCCATATTGGCGGTTATATCTAAAATTTTTTCTGCTTGTGGTTGTTCTTTTCTTCTCATTTTTTTACCTCCTTTCCTTCCATCCGCCTGAGACGGATGAGCCTGAAGAGTGAGCATAGCAAAGCTCTTCAGGATAAAGGTCTTGCCCAAAAAATTATCTTTCTTTCCTTACTCGTTATAGCTGATTATTCACCCCGTTAGATAATTTCATATCTAACGGGGCAGACAGATTAAAAACAAGATTACGCAGATTAACCTTCTTAGAAAATATGCGTACGCAATCGGCATTTAATCAATGCAATTAAGCATCCGCTTCAGGCGAATGCTTTTTTTCCTCATCAACCACTTCGGCATCAACAACATTATCCCCACCTGTTGGCGAAGCAGGTTTTTTATCCGATTTTTGTTCTTCCTGTTGAGCTGCGCCCTGAGCAGCAGATTGCTGAGATGCCTTTTTATACAACTCCTCGGCTAATTTATGCGAAGCTTGACCAAGCTCCTCACCTGCCTTATTTATTTTGTCAGCATCATCGCTTTTAAGCTCTTCTTTTGCCTTTTTTACAGCTGACTCTATTTTTTCTTTTACATCTGCAGGAACCTTATCTCCTCCCTCTTTAAGCGACTTCTCGCTTGCATAAATCAAATTATCCAAACGATTTCTGGCTTCAATTAAACCCTTTCTCTTTTCATCCTCCTGAGCATGAGCTTCAGCTTCTTTTTTCATCTTTTCGATTTCTTCCTTAGACAATCCGCTCGAAGATTCTATCCTGATTTTTTGCTCCTTGTTTGTACCTAAATCCTTTGCCGAAACATGCATAATCCCATTGGCGTCAATATCAAAACTGACCTCAATCTGAGGAACTCCCCGCGGAGCAGGCGGAATGCCGATTAAGTCAAAGCGACCCAATGTTCGGTTATCCGTTGCCATCGGACGCTCGCCTTGCAAAACATGGATAGAAACCGCAGGCTGATTATCAACCGCAGTTGAGAATATCTGGGTCTTTTTGGTAGGAATGGTGGCATTCCTCTCTATTAATTTAGTGAATACGGCACCTAAGGTTTCAATTCCTAAAGATAGAGGGGTAACATCAAGCAAAAGAACATCCTTAACACCGGCATCTCCAGCAAGAACCCCGCCTTGAATAGCCGCTCCCACTGCTACCACTTCATCGGGATTAACTCCCTTATGCGGTTCTTTATGGAATAATTTTTTAACCACTTCTTGAACCACGGGCATCCTGGTTTGCCCTCCTACTAAAACTACCTCGTTAATATCATCAGTAGAAAGATGGGCATCGGCTAATGCCTGTTTGCAAGGCTCCATTGTTCTTTCAACCAAGTTACTAACCAACTGCTCTAATTTTGCCCGCGTCAGAGTATATGTTAAATGCTTAGGTCCGTTACTATCGGCGGTAATAAAAGGAAGATTAATCTCTGTTTGCATCGTAGTGGACAATTCGCACTTTGCTTTTTCCGCCGCTTCCTTTAATCTCTGCAAAGCCGTTTTATCATTTCGCAAATCTATTCCTTCCTGCTTTTTAAACTCTTCAGCCAACCAATCAATAATCCTCTGGTCAAAGTTATCACCGCCCAGATGGGTATCTCCATTCGTTGCCTTTACCTCAAATACACCCTCGCCAATCTCCAAAATGGAAATATCAAAAGTGCCGCCGCCTAAATCAAATACGGCAATCTTTTCGTTTTTCTTTCTGTCCAAACCATAAGCCAGAGAAGCAGCCGTAGGTTCGTTAATAATTCTTAAAACTTCAAGCCCGGCAATTTCGCCGGCATCTTTAGTCGCCTGACGCTGACTATCGTTAAAATAAGCCGGCACAGTAATTACAGCTTTAGTTACTTTAGTTCCCAAATAGTCCTCGGCAGTCTCCTTCAGCCGTTGCAAAACAAAAGCGGATATCTCGGGAGGAGTATACTCCTTATCCCTTACCCCTACCTTTACGCTTCCCTTACTGTCTTCAACAATCTTATAAGAAACTATCTTTTCTTCTTCTGCCACCTCGTTATGCCTTCTACCCATAAATCTCTTAATAGAAAAGATTGTATTTTCAGCGTTGCTAATTGCTTGTCTTTTGGCAACCTGACCGCTCAGCACCTCTCCAGTTTTAGAAAAAGCCACTACCGATGGGGTCGTGCGAGAACCTTCGGCATTAGGAATTACCACCGGCTTTCCCCCTTCCAAAACCGCAACGCAGGAATTTGTCGTCCCCAAATCAATACCAATCACCTTACTCATTTTAAATACCTCCTAACTCAACCCAGCACTTTCAGAAAGTGCTGGGTTGATAAATTCTAAATTAGAAATTGTGCCGCTATTCCAAAACCACATCAAAAGAACACGCCTCTGTTAATTTATAACCGTTGTGCTAATCCTATAATTAATACCAGCATTGGGGTCACCACTTATATTTATCTTTACCATCCGATTATTGAAACTCCAATTATATGTATAAAGAGAACCTGCGCCATCATCTGGATAATAATCTGCATTGGGGTCAAAAAAAGGAGTCGGCACCGCCGGATTTTGGATAATCCACCTTCCTGCTTTTAACCCAGCTTCGCATAAATAATACTTTTCTTCCCAGTTCTCCCGCTTTTTCGTTATTTTGTAATGACTAAAAACAAAACTCAAACTATACACCAATGTAGTCAACAAAATAACTGAAAATGCAACTACTGTTATAAGAGCAAATCCTTCTTTGTTAAACCTTTTCATTCTCTAAAGCCGTACCTGTGATTCCACCTCTAAACTTTTGCCGCCCCCAGATAATTCTATTTCCATCCGCACTATCTTTTTAGTTGAATCATAAGAAAAGTTTATCTGGGAAATATTTTTAGCTACAAGCAAAGAAGATGCTCCGCACCAAGGAAAAAAAGTATCGCAATATCTTAGCTCATCTCCTATTAATCTATACTGACAAGTGCCACTCCCCAAGACCACCCGCAGCCAATCATCATTCGCCCCTATAACATCAGCAACTACACCTCTTCTGCGAATCTGCTTTGTGATATGCTCAATGGCAATATTGGCTTCATTTTGGAGTTGAGAATCCTTAACATTTGTAGAAAAAAGATTGAAATCAAAAGAATACAAGGCTACTATAGTTAAAATCAGAAAAGAGCTAAGAACAAGGGTAATCAAAAATTCTATTAATGTTAATCCCCTTTCTCTTTCTTTCTTCGCTTCAATCCTCATTCCAAGTTACTCCCACAACAACCTTTTTATATGTAAATCCAGTTAGATGCGGGTCATTTACTACTGTAACTGTTGGTTGTAGAGTAGCAAAACGATCATTGTCAAACTGTTCAAACTCTGCCGACAAAACGCCTGCTGGGATTGCTGAATAATTCTCTGCCGCAAATTCTTCTATCTTTGCGCGAGCAAAATTTTTCGCCTCTGCTCTATGCCCAGCAGTAATTATGGTTTTTTTGCGGCTCATAAATGAACTGCTTAAAAAAAGCGATAGAATTGCCAGCAAAACTGTGGCTACAATCACGCCTACTAAACTCTCAGCCTTTTTGTTGTTTATCTGCATAGATTTAACACGATACCAATAATGCGAATTGCGAATAAGAAGTTTATATTCATAAATCGCTTTTGGGCTTGGCTATTTCTTGTTTCAAGGCTTGAATCTCCTTTTGCTGAGTCTTAACTAATTTATCTAATACCATTATCTGCAACTGTAAATTCTCCGCGGTTTCTACTGCCTCAAATAACATTCTGGTTATATTTATGGTATCGCCATTTTCTGCCTTTTCCTGCTTCACGGAGGTTATCCACGGCAAATGCCTTTCTTTTTTCAGATACTCTCCCACTTCC
>DAOWIN010000019.1 GCA_030640885.1 Candidatus Omnitrophota bacterium | reverse complement strand
TTCAGCTGGGGATACGCTTTGTACTATTTTTTTCCCTTTCTTTCTTAAATAAATTTTTAAATCTCCCTCTTCAATATTTACCTCTTCCAATTTATTCTTATTCATTAAATCAATCAAATCCTTAACTTCTTTTAGGTTCATTTGTTCTCCTTTCCTTCCAAATTTGCTTGAATTTTAAATTCATTTCTGTTTCTTTTTATGACCTTTGCATAAATCACTTGTTTATTTCTTCAGCAAATTTCTAAATTCTTCCACTGACATATAGGCATCACGAATTAAAACCCCAAGAAGTCCTCTGTATTATACAGCTACCTCCATCGTCCCAACTTCCTTTGACTTTTCTAATAGCGTTTCTTTATCTAAGACTGACAAACAACCTTTGATTGCATCCTTAATGTTCTCAACTGCCTCTTCAATAGTATTTCCCTGTGAATGACAACCAGGAATTGCCGGACAATGCACTACATAACCAAAATCCTCACCTTTTTCAATTATCACTCTGTAGACCATTTTCCCTCCCCTGTTTTCTGTCAACTGCTATCTTCATCCTACACCCGCGAGAGATATTTCTTGTTTCGTGTGTCAATCCTTACCCGCTCCCCCTTTCCAATAAACATTGGCACCTGAATTGTTGCTCCAGTCTCCAGCTTGGCTTTTTTATAATTTCTTTGGGCAGTATCTCCTTTAGCCGATGGCTCTGCTTCTGTTATTTCTAATTCAATAAAATTGGGAAGCTGGATATCTAAAACCTCTTTATCGTGAAAAGTGAGAATCGCTGAATTGTTTTCCAAAAGCAGGTCTTTTATTCCCTCCACCTTTTCGGCGGGCAATTCAACCTCTTCAAAATTTTCTTCATCCATAAAATGATATTTGCCATCATAATAAAGATATTGCATTTTTTTTTGTTCAATAAATACTTGCTTTACTTTTTCTTCAGGACGCAAGGTTTTGTCTATAATCGCCCCGCTATCTAAATTCTTAAGTTTTGTGCGCACAAAGGCACCGCCCTTGCCCGGTTTGATGTGCTGAAAATGAACAATGGAGTAAAGCACACCCTCATATTTAATTACCATACTTATTTTAAATTGATTGGGTAAAATCATATCACTGATGACACTGATAGAAAACTAACACTGATGACACTGATGAAGAAACACTGATTACACTGAGAAGACATTAGCGGTATTAGTGTTTTTTTATTTTGCCAATTTTTCTATGATTGTTTCCGCGAACCTTTTTGCCGACTGCGGGCCATTGGCAGTAATAATATTGCCGTCAACCTCCACATCCTTGCCGCTATAAATTGCGCCCTGCTTTATTAAATCGTTCTTTACAGAAGGATAGGCGGTTACTCTTTTACCCTTTAAGATTCCGGCTTGGGCTAATGTGTTGGGAGCAATGCAAATAGCACAGACTAATTTCTTTTGAGCGAACATCTCCCCAATAATTAAATGTGCTTTTGGGTTATCAAAATATTCACTTGAACCCATTCCACCCACAAAGATAACACAGCCATAACTTTTAGAATTTACCTCGTTGAGCAAAATATCGGCTTGGGCAGTTAAACCATAACTTCCATAAATAATGCCTGTTTTAGAAGAAGCAACGGTGAGTTCCACACCGGCATTTTCCAAAATCTCGCGCGGTTCTTGATATTCCTCATCACGGAAATCCTGATGGGCAACAACCATTAGAACTTTTTCATTTTTAATTCTCACTGACATCTTCCTCTTTGCTTAATTTTTACATTTTTAAATATTTCCACGCTATCCTTCAACTCCCCAAGCTCATTAAACCTTTTATTGTTTTCCCACAAAATTGTCGGAGAAGCATTTATCTTTAATTCCTGAGCAAGTTTGGCATTTTGTTTTAACAATTCTTTTCCTTCATCGTATTGGCACTGTTGTATTTTTTTATCATCAACACCAACATTTATTGCCGCCTTTTCCCAAAATGAACTTTTGATATTTTCATTTCTCTCCAAAATATAATCAAAATACTTTTCCGGATAATATTTCCGGACGCACAACTGGCGGATATTTTCTTCAGCTTCACTTAATCCATGCAAGCTTTCCCAACCCTTTTTTTCATCATAAAAAGCAATATAATAAATTTCTACCTTTATATCCTTTTCTTCTGCCAAACTTAAAATCTCATTTTCAGCCTCCGTCCCAAAAGGACAGGCGCTCATCGTAAAAAGTTTTAGATTGTTATCCTCTTTTTCTCGTTTTATGTAATAGTTTATTCCAATAATGTCGGGATTAAGAATATATCTATCGCCCTTTTCAATAAGCATTCCATTTCTTTTGTAAAAAGCAAAGTCTTTTATCTGCTCAGCAGATTTACTCAGTGTATAAATTGGCAAAACATCAAACCCTAATTCTTGCACCATCTTTTTCCCTTCGGGGGAATTATGAGCAACCTTTTTAACTATCAAATCCGGCATTGCTCTCTTCCAAATATCTATTATTTTTGGGTTAAATTTGTTATTGTGAACTACTGTCAAATTGACATCTAAAAGCTTTTCAAAAGAGCATTTTGCCTGTTTAGTGGCAGGCAATAAACACCTCCCTGTTTCTCCCGTTTTAATGCAATCGGCATCTGAGAAACAACGCGGAAGGCTTGCCCACGGCAGCCGTTTTCTTTCCCGCCAAGAAAATCTCTCCCGTAAAGCAATAAACAAAGAAGGAAAACTGCGGCTCCCTTCATATTTTTCACCATTAATAAAAATAACCGGTGAAGCCTTTACTTCTAACTCCCTCGCCTTTTTAATATTTTCCCTGAAAATTCGCTCTCCCTCTTTTTTTACCAATTCTTCTACCTCTTTTGGCTCAAGCCCGGCTAATACTGAATGCGATTTCCATTCATTGCTGCGATAATCGGTGTTCCTGCTTTTTAAATAGTCAAAAAAAATTTCAGGGAAATGTTTTTTAATAATCAGCTGACGAATATTTTCCTCTACTTCTGCCTGTCCGTGCAAACTTCTAAATTTTCCTTTGTTTTCATCAGCGATAAAATAGAGATTGAAATTCAGCTTGTCTTTTAGTTGTTTTTTTATCTCAATAAAGGTATTCTCAGCTTGAGTAGCAAACGGACACTGGCTCATTGCAAAAAAATCTACTTCTATCGCTTTAGAACGGGCATAGGTAGATTTTAATAGCAAACAAAAAAATCCGCTGACTAAAAGCGCCGCAATAATCACCTTTTTCATCTTTTCCCCCTCTTATCTAAAAATAAATAATCCCGTGCCTAAACAAAAAAATAAAATGGCCATCATAAGTTTAATTTTTCCTAAATGATAAGAGGCAAATTTAGAGAATTGCTGTGAAGTAAATCCCTTATAAGCCAACAAAAATATCGCTATTAAGGGAATAACAAACATCAGATTGTAAAGAATTAGGTAAAACAAAGCCCTGCTTTTCAAACTCGGAATTTTACTCACCAAAACAATGGTGGGTAGATAAACCTGTCCAGTGCAAACAGCTTCCAACAAGGAAATTAGAAAACCGATTACAAAGGCGCTAATAACTATTTTGAAAAGCCCTTCTTTTTTATTCACTCCTTCGCGAATTACCCGATGAGTAATTTTCTTTATGAAAGGAGGTAATTGTAATTTTAAGCCCTCTGTTTTACCGCTGCTTTTGTATTTACAATAATCATAAACTGCTAAACAGCCTAAACCTATAGCTAAAATAGCAGTAGCAGAATAAATTACTTGCGAAAGAGTATAAAAAATTTGCAGTTTCTGCAAGAATTTGAATATGCCTAAACCCAAACCCAAATAGGTTAAAAAAACGGCAAGGATAAAAGAAAAACCTACCCAGCCCAGCTTTTCTTTTTTATAGCCGCTGAAAGCCAAAAAAGATATAAAAAAAACAATTACTGTAAAGGCGCAAGGATTTATTCCATCAATTAAACCGGCGCCGATTATAGTAAGCAAAGAAAAAGATTTGAATCGTTCAACAATTACATCTTTTTTATTTTTATTTTCTGCTATTCTTTCTATAGTTATTTCTTCTATTTTTTGGGCAGTAGAGAAATCAGCTCCATTGGATAGATACCTTTCTATGGTCTGTTCTAAATTTCTTTCTATTTCTTTCGCCCCGTTCAAAACATACTCGTTAATAAATATTGTCGGGTTCTTGCTTTGCTTTATGCCATATTCTTTTTCCAAAGCAATCAAAAGTTCATAGTTTTCCTTTTCTCCAGTTTCAAAGTGCTTTATTTCAATATTTCCAGCATATTTTTCCCCCATTTTCTGCAAAAGCCCATTTTTTATCTCTAAACAATGCCCACAGCCCGTAGAGTAAAAAAAAAGAACTTGTGCAGGAGAATATTCATCGGCTTGAGCAGAAAACAGAAAGCAGAAAACAGAGAGCAGAAAACAGAGTATGGAAATTTTTGTTTTCTGAGAAATTTTCAAAAGATTCATCTTTTTTTTGGAAATTGAGATTTTGACATTGAGATTTACCATTCGCCAAAGGCGAATGGTTGGTGCCGGGAGTCGGACTCGAACCGACACGCCCATAAAGGACATGGGATTTTAAGTCCCAGGCGTCTACCAATTCCGCCATCCCGGCAAAATTACAGTTAACAGTCTACAGAGAACAGAAACAGAAAAAGAAAAGAAAAAAAAGTTTATGGAGTTTATTGAGCTAATAGGGTTTGTTGAGTTTTGGAGGCGCGAATCGGATTCGCACCGATGTAAACGGTTTTGCAGACCGCTGCCTAACTTCTCGGCCATCGCGCCCTTGATTTATGCAAAAAAACCAATCGCTTACATTATTTGCAATAGATGTATTATCTATAAAATTCTCTGAAAGCTATTTTTTAAAAAATCAAAAATTCCTATGAGCATCTATAACAGGTTCTTACCCAATTAACCTGATCAGCAGATCTTACAAGTTGTAAATCTGCTTCTGTCCATTCATCTGGACAATTAGCTGGCGCATCCCATCTAAACAAGCTCAAAAACAGGAGTCTCTACTTTTTTAATTGGCTTTTGCTTGCTCCAAATAATCTTCTGCAGATTTTCCACAACCTCGGGGCTAAATAATTTTTCACCACATTGCTTACAAACCTTCGCAGGAACCTTGTCCACAATTACCCAATGCCCTTCATAAAAAAGAATATAACTAACCATTTTCTTCTCTACTTCTCCACCGCAAAGCTCACATTTCATAAATTATCGCCTCCTCTTGATATAATTCTCCCATTCTTCAGGATCGGGTTCATAGAGAGTAATAATTTTAATATTTGGTCGTGATGGATATGAAGAATGAATATGTAACGGTCTTCCCAAAGCCGTTTTTCCATAAACCAAACAACTTGGACCATATTTATCCTCGGGATAATCTTCTATTATCTCATCACTCTCAATTGCCTCCAAAATCTCTTTTTGGCTAATATAACGCAAAATACTCTGGTCAACAGCATGTAAACTGTATTCATATCTGTTTTTTCTAAACGCTTGTTTAATTTCTTGAATCATTGTAGACGAGAACCTGAAGAGCGAATAAAGTGAGACTCTTCAGGATAAAGATCTTGTTTAAAAAATTATCTTTCTTTCCTATTTTATTTCAATACCGTTTTTTTTGATTTCCCAAACCAATGGGTCTTCATCTACGCAGCTTTGTAGACCGCTGCCTAACTTCTCGACTATCGCGCCCAATATACTGTTATTTTGCTACATGTTTAGAATTATTCCAAGCAGAGAGTTTTGTGACCATACTCTGTATACCTACTGCCGCTGCCATCTTGTCTACTTCTTTCACTGCAATCCGAAATAAAACGATGAGTGTCCTGATCATACCATTTTAGATCAGTAGCCATCCACTTTGACCTTCTAAACACACAACCCGAATACCCTGCATTTTGACAATCAAGCGTTCCATCATTCCCTGTCCTAAGTGTATCCACAAGAACAAATCTACCTCCACCCCCTCCCCTCGCCTCATACACTGTATCTAAAGGATTACCAAGACTATCATCAGCAAACTGGTGGTTATCATCTCCATCAAGAAAGAATATCATCTTGCCGCAATCTTTATCATCTGGGAAAGTACCATCACAATCAGCCTGTTCTATAGTTGTTATTGCAATACCATCAACTTCAAAAGCATTTACATCCTGTGTCCCGCATCCACCTACATTTATCGGCT
>DAOWIN010000032.1 GCA_030640885.1 Candidatus Omnitrophota bacterium | reverse complement strand
TCTCCTGAGATAAACGATTAACTAATCCCTCAACTTTGTTTTTTATTTCACTATGTTTAAAATTAGTACGGATGAGCCGGATCCCGCAATTTATATCATACCCTACCCCTCCGGGGGTAATCACCCCGTCATTTTCAGGGTCGGTGGCTATTACTCCGCCAATAGGCAGTCCATAACCCCAGTGAATATCAGGCATCGCCAAAGAATAATTGACAATACCGGGTAAAAGGGCGGCATTAGCTACCTGCTCCGGCGCTCGGTCGCGGATAATATCTTTTAGTAACTTTTCATTAGCATAAATCCTCCCCGGCACACGCATCCCAGCCTTGTAGCTTTTGGGAATTTCGTAGCAATAATCACTGACTTTTTGTATTGGTCCACTCCAGGGCTGTTTCATTTATTTCTTCTAACTTTACACTTTAAGCAATGCTTGTTTTGTAAAGTTAAGCTTGCAGCCTGTGGCTTGTAACCTGTAGCTTTCATACATCGAAAATCACTTCTGTCTGCCAAAAATTATTTTTCTTTTCCACCTTTAAATTATGATAAGTGACTCCCTTTATCTCGCTCTTTAAGAAGTGCCTTTTAACATCAAATTTCTCACCCTTTACTTTTGCTTTTAAGCAATTCTTTTCTAATTGCCTAATCTCAAATTCTTTTGCCAAAAATTCTTTTGTATTAAAATGGTAAAGCAATTCCCCTAACCAATCAACCAAAAGCTCCTCAATGTTATTTGCTTCACATTCTATTTCTATTGATTCTTTAAGCTCTACCTTGCTTAAATCAACAATGATGGCAAACATTCCTCCAGCAGAATTGATAAACAACTCTTTTAAATCATCTCCAAATGCTTTTACTCCTATATCCGCTGTATGCTCAATGAACTGATAACCTTTTTCGCTTTTGGCCATATCTCTTCAATACTAAATCAAACAAATCTTGCTGGTTAAATTCGCTTAGATTTTTTTAATCTGAAACCTATAACCCATTGTATTATACTAAACCCTACGCAAAATAGCAAGCACAAAAGGGCGAATATGTCTCCGAAGCGGGTATAAAACGAGGGCTGTTTTTTTTCAATCAATATCCTCTGCGTGGAATACCCGTCCACAAAAATATCCTTTCCCTGCTTTAAAAGCCTGCCGAAAATTTCTCCGCTGGGTTTTATAAAACAAGAAATCCCGGTATTGGAACATTTTATTACCTGTACCCTATTTTCCACCGCCCGAAAAACTGCTGATTGGCAATGCTGATAAGGAGCGCTGCTCTTACCGAACCAAGCATCGTTGCTAATATTTATCAAAAAATCTGCTCCTCTTTTAACAAACCCCCTACTCAAATAAGGGAAAACATCTTCAAAACAGATAAGCACGGCAAAAGCAGGGACTGGTGACTGGTGACCTGGTAACTGGTGACCCGGTGACTGGTGACTTTGGAAGACTGTCCAATCCTTACCCGGCGAAAAATCACCTATTTCAATAAAACGGCGAATAAAAGAAAATAAAGAAGGCACATATTCGCCAAAAGGAACAAGATGGAGCTTATCATATTGCTGAACTGTTTTATCCGAAGAAATAAGAACAGCGCTGTTAAAAGATTTGTTGCCTCGAAGCAAAGGGGTTCCTATAAGCAAGAAAGTATCTATATGCGAAGAAAACTCTAAAATTCTATCTTTAAGCCCTTTATCTTGATTAAAATAAGCAGGAACAGCCGTCTCAGGCCAGATAATTAAATCCGGAGAATCTTTTCGGGCAGCCTCTTGGCTCAAATTGATATATTTATTTAAAATATTTTCTTTAAACTGCTCGTCCCACTTTTGCTTTTGGGGAATATTGCCTTGAACAACGGAAATTGTGACTGGTGACTGGTGACTGGTGACTGGTGACCCTATCTTAATATAGCCATAAATCAATGTTCCGATAATACATAAAACAGGCAATAATACAAGCAACACTCTTTTCTTAGCCTGTAGCCTGTAGCCTGTAGCCTGTAGCCCGAGTACCCCATTCACCATCATTATTAAGAACGAAACCCCATAGGCACCGCTAATATCGGCAATCTGGATAATCGGCAGATTTAGATATTGTGAATAACCGAGCAAAGCCCAAGCAAAGCCACTAAACAAATGACTGCGAATAAATTCCAGAACTACCCAAAGCGAAGGAACAAACAGAAAATAAAAAATAATGGATCTCTGATTTGCAATTTTTGGCGTGTAGCGTGTAGCGTGTAGCGTGTAGCCTATTGCTAGTCCGAAGATACCAAAATAAATTGCCAAATAGAGAACTAAAAGGAAAAAACCGATAAAGTTAACTTGAATTAACCAATAAAGAATTCCTGCCCAAAAAACAGCTCCGGCCAAATAAAACAAAAAAAAGCAATGTTTGCGGCTTTTGCCCTTACAGCCAATAAACAAAGGCACAAAACCAATCCAAGCCAAAAAAGAAAGATTGAATTTAGGAAAGGAAAGGATTAAAAGAAGGGAGGAAAAAAGAGAGAGGAGAATTGCTCTGCAGTCTATTCCTTTATTCTTAATCTTGCGTGTAGCGTGTAGCGTGTAGCGTGTAATAAATTCACTCATTTCTTCCGCAACAACGCTTATATTTCTTTCCACTGCCGCAAGGACAGGATTCATTCCGCCCAACCTTTCGTTGCGAACGCTGATAGGTAATATTGGCCGAAGGCACGGTTGTGCTCACACTTTGGGAACGAGCAAATTCATTGCCAGCAGAAACAGAAGACTGGCTTTGTCCTTTCTGCATCCTTGCCTTTTTCAACCCGGACATTTCTCGATGCACAAACTCCTGCGGAACAGAAAATACACTGCCTACCTCTTCCTGTATTGGCTCGGCTTTAAATACAAACTCCAAACATTCCTCTTCTATTGTCTCTATCATCTGAGAAAACATTGCAAAGGATTCGTGCTGGTATTCTACTAACGGGTCTCGCTGTCCATATGCTCTTAAACCAATCCCTTCGCGCAGATTGTCCATCGCATAAAGATGCTCTTTCCATTTTGTATCAAGCACTTGCAGCATTATCACCCTCTGTAAATGTTCCATTGCCGAATCGCTAATTCCCTTTCGCTTTTGGTCATAGATATTGCTTATTTCTTCAAGTGAATTATCTCTTATCTGCTGATAAATAATATGTGGGCGCACCTCTTCTTTAACATCTATCCGTTTTTCTATCCCAAATTCCTGTTTCAACCATCTTTCAAGTCCGGTTAAATCCCAGTGTTCATCAGAATTCACAGAGGGTAGATAAAATTGCAGTTTTTTCTCCAAAATCACCTCAATCATTCTATTTATCTCTTCTTCCAAATTCTTTCCCTGCAAAATCAGCTCGCGTTGCTTATAAATCACCTCGCGTTGCTTATTCATCACATTGTCGTAATCAAGAAGTTGTTTCCGAATATCAAAATTCATCGCCTCTACCCTTTTTTGGGCAGTGCCAATAGCACGGCTAATTAACTTGTGTTCAATTGCCTGCCCCTCACCCATCCCTAATCTTTGCATCATTCCCATTATCCTTTCTGAACCAAATAAACGCATCAGCTCATCCTGCAAGGAAAGATAAAAACGCGATGAGCCGGGATCACCCTGCCTGCCTGCCCGCCCCCGTAATTGATTATCAATACGCCGCGCTTCGTGCCTCTCAGTACCAATAATATGCAAACCGCCTAATTTAGCTACCTCATTTCCCAAAACAATATCTGTGCCTCTTCCAGCCATATTGGTGGCAATGGTTACTGCCCCCTTTTGTCCGGCTAAAGCGATTATCTCTGCTTCCCGCTGATGATACTTAGCATTTAAAACTGAATGCGTAATATTCTTTTTTTTCAATAACTGGCTTAACCGCTCAGATCTCTCAATAGAAACTGTACCTACCAATATAGGCCG
>DAOWIN010000165.1 GCA_030640885.1 Candidatus Omnitrophota bacterium | reverse complement strand
GTCTTTGGGTTTTAGAATAACCCTTTTCCAGTCGCTGATAAACTGCTTTAAAAATCCATCATTTTTTTTCAACAATTCATTTTCCATCATTATCCTCCTTTCCTTTCTCGCGAAGCGAGAGCCTGCGAGAGTAAGCGAAGCGAATGAAGCAGGATAAAGGTCTTGCCTGCAAGGTAGTTTCTCTTTACCACGACCCGCTGGCGCCACCACCGCCAGAAAACCCGCCGCCAAATCCGCCAAAACCTCCACCAAAACTTCCCCCGCCAGAACTGTTCCCACTCCAAAACCCTCCTCTGCCGCCCAAGCCACCCAACAGCAAAAAGGGCAGCCAGCCTATGCGTCCGCTGAAAAAGAGAAAGAGAAGCAAAAGGCTGAATAAGCTGTTTATTAGCCCAGCTGTAGAGGATTTTTTAAGGGTATAACTGCTAACAGGTAAAGATGTGGGTGGGGTGATTTTTATGTCATATTCCTTAGCAATTGTTTGAGAAATTGCCGTTGTTCCTGCCAACAAACCCTTGCCAAACTCATTCTGACGGAAATAAGGAGACATTATTTGTCTGATTATTCTACCGCATAAGCCATCGGGTAAAGCTCCTTCTAATCCATAACCGACCTCAATTCGCACCTTATGTTCTGCCATAGCCAAAAGAATTAACACCCCGTTATCTTTACCTTTTTGCCCTATTCCCCATTTTTCAAATAGATGCGTAGCATAATTTTCAATGCTTTCGGGAGCAACAGTCTTTAGAGTAACAATGGCAATTTGGGCACCGCTCTTTTTCTCTATTTCCCCGGCTAACGCAACGAGATCATTTTTTTCTGCCGCTGGAATTGTTTTCGCAAAATCACTTATATACCCCTCTGGTTTTGAAGGAATATTTTGGGAAAGAACAGGAATCGCCAAAGCTAAAAAAAGTAGTGAAAAAGTAAATACTTTAAAACATTTTCTTATAAGCATTTTAATTTCTGTCTTTGGGTTTCTATTTTCTGTTCTCTTCTGTAGACTGTAAACTGTTGACTGTAGACTGCTACAATCTATCCACAACAACCGCCAACTTCTCAATTTCTTTTAAATATCTTTCCAGAAATAAATGAGCGTCCATTTTTCCAATCTTTTCGTCCCCTTGTTTATCTTTCAGAATAGCAAGAAAAACCGCTGTATTCACCTTATACAAATTGCCCATTTCTTCAACAATTTCCTCTTTTTTTAGCGGCGGGATTCCTTTCTTTTTGAAACGAAGCATATTTCTAAATGTAGGTAGAAGCGAAGAAAATGAATTATGCAATAACTTTTCTATACCTTTTTTCTTTAAACCAACTTCTAAATAAGACTGTCTTATGTTTATTAGCTTTCCTTTTATTTGCTGTTCGCATTGTAATCGCAGATTTTCTCTGTTTATGCTTAAGTTTTTCAGCAAATCTTTGCCGTAAATTAAAACATAATTCTCCTTCATTTCTAAAAATTCAATTGGAAAAACATCCTGCGAAGTTTTCATATGTTCAACAGTCAAAAATAAAGGAGCGACAATTTTTTTCTGCCGTCCTATAGCAATAATCTTCAAGTTTTTTTCAAGGTCAGAAAATTCTATTCTGTCCAAAATTATTCCTAAATTGATATTTGATTTTTTGACAACAAAATCCTGTAAGGTACTCCCGTAAATAAATATAGATTTAAGGTTATCTTCCTGCAGTTTGATTATTTTCTGACAGTAAGGAACAATTCTCTTTTGGACTTCTAAAGGTAATTGAGCAATGTTGGTTAGTTCCCTTTTCATAATTCCTCCAATTTTTCCAGCAATTTCCTGGCGCTTTTTGTTATTGGATTATGCGGAAATTCTTGTTCAAGCAACACCAGAGCATTTTTGCCTTCTTTGTATTTATCAAGATTTAAATAACAGAGACTTATGCAATAAAGGGCTTTATCTTTTTTTTCAAAATCGGGATATCTATTCAGTAATTTTTTAAATGCAGAAATTGCTTTTTTATATCTACCCTCTTTTCCGTGAATATAGCCCAAAATAAATTCAGCATCATCGCTAAAACCCAATTCATTTTTTTTATCATAAGCAATTATTCGTTTAAAAAAAGAAAAAGCTTCTCTTAAATTTCCCTCTTCTATCTTTTTGTCTCCCTCTCTCCATAAATTCCGGACATTTTTGAGCTTATTTGAATAATCAATCTTATCCAGCGCCAATTTTGCTGCTTCATGGATAGGATAACAATCCCTTTTCTTTAGCTAAAAGGAATCCTTGCTAATTCTTTTTATAGCTGGAATTGCCCTTTTATCCCCCATAATTCCCAAAGCAATTATTGCTGATTGGCGAATTCGCCAGTTTTTATCTTTTAACTGCAAGCAAAGCAGATCAAGAGACGCTTTGCGTTTTTTAGCATCGCTATTTTTTGCCTCGCACATTCCCAAAGCAATTATTGCCGTTTCTTTGAGACTGTCATTTGCTTCTTGAACTAAAGATGTAAATTTCTTTCTTGCCTTTTCCGTTCCTTGTTTAGCCAATTTATAAGCAGATTTATCCCTAACGAGTTTTTCTTTACTGTGCAGTGATTTTAAGAGAGATTGCGTATGAGCGGTTTGAGCAAACAAAGTAAAGTTGAGAATGGTGAAAATTAACAAAAAAAATATTTTAAAATGGAGTCTCATTGAGAAATTTTTCTTATAATAAAAGCATCTTTATATCTGCCTTCTTTTTTTATTTTTCCTAAAGTTGTCTTTGCTTTTAACTTAGATTCAAACCTACCGGCGTAAATTACCCATAGTTTTCCCTGCTTTTCAATGCGGGCATTATACCTTTGCAATTTTTTTAATTCCTGATTGGCATATTTTTCTTTTTTATAAGTGGCTAATTGAATCGTATATATTTTTACAGGAGGTTTAGGATCTTTTTTTAATTCCATTTCGCCAAGAGGTTCAATTTTTGGAGAGATGCTGATCTCTTTTTCAGTTTTTTTAGCAGGCGTTGCTTTATGTTTTTTATCAACATCTTTTGATGTTTTAATCTGTTTTGTTTTAATCTGTTGAGAAGATTTTTGAGACACCTTTTTCCCCCGCTCAATCCCTAAGCAAAATGTCAATATCAATAACAGGAAAAGCCCGATGAGTAAAAAGATAGCCTTTTCAGGCGTGAAATTTAGAGAAACCCTTTTTGACCCCATATCTAAAAATTTTTCTTTCTGAGAACCTGATTGAATGCCAAAAAGTTCTTTTTGTTGTGGAGGTTTCATTGTTATCACTGATGTCACTGATGAAAGAATGATTACACTGATAAAATCATCAGTAGTATAATCGGCGTTTATTCATCAATGTAATCAGTGCTCAAAAGATACTGAGGGATTTTTATAATCCCCGCTCAGTTTTAAAGAAAGGCTTTTTTTAACTTTCTGTTTTGATGAATTGACCGCTTCATCCTTAAATAAAAATAAAGACAATCTGGGAGGGATAGTATTGCTTAGGGATTTGTTCGCATAAATCTTTACATCGCAATCCAAATCCCCTTTTCTTGATAGTTTTCCGTAGAAGGATATATCCATTTTATCTCCATTGGTAAATGAATTTTTGATATAAATTCCTTCTTTGCTAATAAAAAAGTCAGAGATGAGAGAATTGAATTTTAGCAAATCAATATCAGTGGCTAAAAGCTCAGAAAGAAAGTTTTGGGAATAGATAATCTTGTCAATTTTAAGATTGCATTTTAAGACAAACCTTTTCTGCGTCAAAAAAGGTTTGTATCTCAAGGTTATTTTCTCTGCAGAAACAGCCCATTTCTTATCTTTAATTGCAAACCTTTCTATTTCTATTTTTCTTAATGGATAAATCCTTACTTTTTGTATAAAAATCTGTTTATTTAATCGCTGTTTGAGTTGAACGCTCAAAAATTGATTCACTTTTGAACCGGACAAAGGGATAAAATAACCCACTAATGCCAAAACGAGTAAAAAAAGAACAGCAAATAGAACAGACAAAAATATCCCCTTTAATATTTTTTTAGGCAAGGTTTTCATTCACAAGCTTTAGAGTGTACCTCTCTTTATTTCTCTCCTTGTTTAGACTTATTAGAGAAAGGCAAATTTTCTGAAGCGATAACTATTTCTACTCTTCTATTACTTGCCCTTCCTTCAGGAGTGTCATTAGTAACTATAGGGCGATATTCACCGCAGCCAATTGCCGAAAGACGCTGAGGAGGAAATCCTTTTTCAATTAAGTAATGAAGAACACTTGTGGCGCGGGCAGTAGAAAGCTCCCAATTAGAGCGATATCGCGAATGCTTAATCGGTTGGTTATCTGTATGCCCTTCCACATTTACTAACCTCTGGGAACAGCTTTTGTTGATTATTGCGGCAATTTTGTCCAATGCTTTTGTTGCTTTTAGTTTGATGACTTTCTTACCGGGGTCAAAGAGAATTTTGTCGTTAAGCGTAATTATTAACCCTCGGTTTTGCATCTCCACTTTTAGATTACCCTCGTGTAATTCTTGTTTGAGCTTTTTTTCTAATCTCTGTTTCGTTTGAAGAAGTTCCAGCCTCGCCTTACTTAATTCTCTTACATGAGAGCCCAATTCCTCAATAGTTGCGGTTAAATTAGTGATGGTAACTGATTGTTTATTTACTTTTGTCTTAAGAAGCCTAGTATTGGCACAACCGGTTAACATAAATGAAAGACAAGCGACAAAAAGCACAAAACCATATTTCTTTCTCATTTTTTACCTCCTTTCCTTTCCCCCCCGATGTTATATCGGGAGAGAGCCTGCGAGAGTGAGTGAAGCGAATGGAGTAGGATAGGTCTTTCCTGCAGGGTAACTTCACTTACTGCTCTTTGATAAATTTCAAACACCAATCTTCTTTCTTGACCATAGGTTATCTTTTCTTATCTGTTTTCTGTTCTCTGTAGACTATCCTCGGATAACGGGTTTCGGATTTCGTCATTCGGGTTTCGGGTTTTTCTGTTCTCTGTAGACTGCAAACTGTTGACTGTAGACTGTGGTCATTCCCCTACCAACTTTCGCAGATGCTCCTCTGCTAATTTATACTTCGGGTTTATTTCTAAAGTCTTGCTAAATGCCTCTTTCGCCTCCTCCAGCATATTTTTGGCTTCATAGACTATAGCCAAATTATAATAGCCCTCAAAACTGTGTGGGTCTTTTTCTAAGATTTTCTGAAAATACTTTATTGCCTCATCGTAGTTCTCATTTAAGAAAGAAAACTTCCCTGCTTCTAATAAATCTTCTTGGTCTCTTTTCATATTTAATGAGTTCACCTCGACATTATGTTGGGGCAATTTCATTTATCTTGCTAATTATCTCTTCCACAAGAAACTTTGGTGTAGATGTTCCTGTTATTATACCAATTTTTTCCTTTTTTTTCAACCAGCAGGCTTTTATTTGCTCTGCGCTTTCAATATGGTGTGTTTCTTTCTTAACAACACAAATTTCGGTTAACCTGCGGGTATTGGCGCTACTTTTTCCTCCAACGACTAACATTAAATCCACTTTTTCAGCCAATTTATTGGCTTCTCTTTGTCTTGTTTGAACATCGCCGCAAAGAGTATTAAATATTCTTATTTCCTGAAAGTTTTTTTTTAACAGCTCTTTTATTATACTGACAAATCTTTTCTCAGTTTGAGTTGTTTGGCCAACCACTCCGATTTTAGCTGTTAGATCTTTGAAAAGATTTTTATTATTTTTTAACTCGCAAATATTCTCAATTACTTCTGTTTTATCGGCAAAACTTGTTAACGCCCGTACTTCCTTATGCTTCTTCTCTCCAATAATTATTACTTGATAATTCTGCTGAGAAAGTTGAGCCGTAATTTGTTGAACATTCTTTACAAATGGACAGGTGGCATCAATTAATTTTAACCCTTTTGCTTTTGCCTTTTTGATTGTTGCTTCCGGAAGCCCATGCGCCGGAATTACCAGAATTCCCCTTTCTGCCTTTCCCAAATCCTCAATAATTTTTAAGCCCCTTTCAGACAATAGATTATTAATCTGAGGATTATGAATCAAAGGACCGAGACAATAAGCCCCCTTTTCTCGTTTTAATAACTCTTTAACTTTATCAACTGCTTTTTGAACACCCCAGCAAAATCCGTATTCCTTAGGTAGTTTCAATTTCATTAGCTGATTTCCGCAATTTTTCTATTCTTTTTACTATCTCAACATTTATTCTTTGAATACCTTCTTTTTTGTTAGCCAAGTCCGAAGCAGAAAGAACCATCTTTTTCCCAAAATAGATAGTTATTGAACAAGGTTTAAAGAATTTAGCCCCGCGGGGAAGGGCTTTATCCGTGCCTTTTATATAAGCAGGAATAATAGGAGAATTTGTCTGTTGAGCCAAAAAACCCACTCCCATTTTAGCTTTCTGCCAGCTTCCTCCACGCGTTCCCTGAGGAAAAAGAGCAACAATTTCACCTTTTTTTAAACAGCTCAAAGCTTTTCTTAAACCTCCAAATTTAGAGCTATCAGTAGTAAGGGGTATAACTTTAACAGCGTGTAGAAATTTACCAAAAAGATAATTATCGAATAAGGTCTTGCGGGCTAAAAAATTCACCCGGCGGGAACAGCTTGCTCCTATAGCCCCAGGATCTAAAAAACTTATATGGTTAGAAACTATAATACAATGTCCGGAAGAAGGGATGTTTCGCATCCCTATTCTTCTTAGATTGAAAAATGTCTTTAAAAAGATTTTTAATGACCAACAGAAAAACCAATAAGCCATATCTTATTTTTATGCTGTTTGTGAACTAACTTCTTTTGTCTTTCATAAACGAGCTAAAATTCTTTTTACCACTTCTTCAATGCCCATTTTTGTAGTATCAATATAAAAAGCATCCTCAACTCTCTTCAAAGGAGCTGTTTTTCTCTTGCTGTCTTTTTTGTCTCTAACCCTGATATCTTTTTTAATTTCCTCTAACGATGCTTTTTCTTCTTGAACAAGCAGTTGTTTATATCTTCGTTCTGTTCTTTCTTTTAGAGAGGCATCCAAATAAAACTTTTTTGCTTGAGGGAAAACAACACTTCCCATATCCCTTCCCTCAGCGACAATATTTTTTCCCCTGCTTAACTTTCTTTGCAGGTCAACCATTCTTTCCCTTATTTCTGGAAGTTTAGCCAAATAAAAAACCTTTTTAGTCACCTCTCCTTTTCTAATCTCCTTATGGACATCCTCCCCATCGAGAAGCAAAACTACCTGCCCTCGCTTTTTGAATATAAAATCAATCTTTGTCTGTCGGCACATTTTTATTAACAAGTTTTTGTCATTCAGATTAATTCCTTTGCGGATTGCTTTCAGTGTAATTGCCCTATACATTGCTCCGGTATCTAAATAAACAAAATCTAATTTATCAGCCAGTCTTTTGCCTACTACACTTTTTCCCGCCCCTGCTGGTCCATCAATAGCAATAACAATTTTTTCATATCTCAGTTTCTTTTGCCTAGCCCTTCTGAATTGATTTGCGAGCTTTTGTAAATCCTCTTTCGCAACTAAATCTTTCATTATTACCAAATGCTCAATTAATCTCTCTAATGATTCAACAATTCCTTTTTTATTGCTTAAACAAATATCTTTCCAAAGCAATGCATCGCTTGAAGCAATGCGGGTGAGATCTTTCCAGCTTTTAGCCGCATATTTTAAATGTTCGCTTTGAACCGAATTTGTTAAACTTACAGCAACGATATGTGGTAAATGGCTTATCGCCGCTACAATTTTGTCATGTTTATCAGTTGAAATAACTTTTGTGCGAGTCCCTATCTCTTTCCAAAATTGCTTGATTTTGTTTAAAGCGTCTTGATTGGTCTGTTTCGATTTTGTCAAAAAAGCAAGAGAACCTTCAAACAAATTTGCCTGAGCGGCTTTAATTCCTCTTTTTTCCGAACCAGCTAAAGGATGTCCGCCGACAAAATGGATATGCGGGGGCAAAAATTTATTTACCTCTTTAACAATTTCTTCCTTGGTGCTACCGACATCAGTAATCAAACAACTCTGATCTAAAAAAGGGATAATTTTTTGAATAGTGGAAACAATTTCTCCCACCGGCGTGCAAACAATTATTAATTCGCTTTTTTCGACATCTTTTAACCTCAAGCTTCCTTTATCTATTGCCCCTATTTCTATCGCCTCTTTTATTGTTTCTTGATGCTTAGCAATGCCAAAAACCTCTTTTGCCATTCCCTTTTGTTTTATAGCCAAGCCCAAAGAACCTCCAATAAGTCCGGTACCAATAATACTAATTTTATTAAATTTTTTCATTATTAAGTAAATTGAGTTATTAAATTTTATTTTTCAAATCTACCTTCCGCAATTTCCAGTAATTGCTTACCGTGAATTACAGCAACAATGAGAATTTTCTTCGCGCCTATTTGATAAACTAAGCGGTAACTATAAATAAAGAGTTCTCAAATGTTTTCGTTTCCAAACTCTGGTACAATTCTGCCAATGAACGGAAATTCTTTGATATTTCTTGAAACTTCAATGATTTTTGACGCAACAGAGCGTGCATATATTGTAGAATCTCGTTCAATGTATTCCGCTATTGCTTCCAAATCTTCAACCGCTTCAGGAGACCACGTTATTCTATATTCCATTTGCCGAATCTCCTTTCAACTTCTTTCTGTGAAATTTCCCCTTCAGTATTCGCTCGCTTAATTCCTCTTTGCACCTTCTCTATCACATATAAGTGATACTGAATATCTTCAAACGTGCAATTATCGGGAAGTTTTTGCAACAACAATTTAACTTCATCTTTTATTATCATCTCATCCTCCCTATCTTTATGTTTTTGATCTAACTTTTGAACTTAGCCGCTGGTAACCGACGCCAATAGATGGCAGAAAAAGGTCAACTTGTTAGAAAGTATTAAAATTTGTATCATTGAAATTTTTTAAAACTTTGTATTCTATATATTCATTGGTCGCTTTAATTATTTCTATTTTTGCTTCTTTATATCCGATAATGTTAGATTCTGATAGGTCGTATTCAACATTATTGCTAAAAGCAGGCTGAGCGAAGTCTTCGAAATATTCACGGTAACCAATATTTATTTTATTTCCTACTTTTCCATTATATATCAATGTTTGCTGAAAGGAATCTCCATCAATTATGGATTTTTTCTTTTTCTCGAAATTAGAATTGTTGACGCATACTCGTCCATGAAATACGGTTATTACGCAAAGTTTGTTATTTTCTTTTATTACCTGAATTGCTTCTGGCGAATAGGCAAATCGGCTTTCAATAATTTTTCCTCCATCAGCATCAGGACTCGGCAAATAATATTCTGATAGTTCATCTTCACCCTTTTTTAAATAATACCCTTTTTTTAGAATATATGTTTTAGGTACTCCCATTTGCATATCTTCTGATAAAAAAATAGCATCACTTAGAGAACATTTGACTTGTTGCAACATACTTTTACCTATATAAGTCTTAACGGTAGATTTTAGTGTAGGTTTACTAATTTTTGTAATAAGAGGCGTATAATTATACTTAGGAGTCGCGCAACCAATGAAGCAAAACAATAAAAGAATTATAGCAATAATCTTTTTTTCATATTTTTTCCTTCTAACATTCAAATTCACCTGCTGGTAGCCGACGCTGATAGGCGACGGGAAAAAATCGGGTGCAGTGATTTGTTATCTTTTTTACTTCAGTTTTTTTCTTATCCATGCCGGATTACGCCGACAATCAAGAACAGCATAAACAAACGCTGTATCATCTTCAATACAATAATAGATAGCAAACGGAAATCTTTTAGATAGCAAACGATGATATTTCTCAAAATGTATAGAATGAACTCCTGCATAAATCTTTAATGAGTCAATATCGGAAAAGAGCGTATCCAAGAAATAAGCGCCAAGACCATTTGCTTGTTTTTCATAGAACCAATACCCACCAATTAAATCTATACTTGCAGAATTAAGTATTTTGATTGTCATAAAGTTTTATTCCGAATATATTCTTTTGCTTTATCCCAATCCACAAATTTTTCATCACCTTTTTTTATGCTTTCCTTTCTTTCCTGCAAAACATCCTTATGCCACGATGGCGATGGCAAGTCGTCGGCTTTTTTGCACAAATTGCTCCAAATATTTTCCATAGATTGAATCTTTTCTTCAATTGACATTTGTTCTAAAGGTAAAGTAATTCTCATTTTTGTCTCCTTATTTTATTTTTTCTTTTAACGAAAAAATCAGCGGCTGTTGTCCGATGTCAGCCTGTCCGCCATGTTTTGTGACGAAAAAGGCGGCGGGTAACAGTCAACTGGATTGCTTTATTATGAGTTTTCATTAATTTTATATTTTTCTGCTAAAGCTAAAGCCATTTCTCGAAAGGTATCTGATTTTGGAGATTCGCCACCTTTGATAAAAATGCCGTAATCAATTGCTTTTTGAAAAGATTCGTGAAAGTTGTTGTCAATTGTTCCAGTTGTCATGTATTTTGTTTGAAAATATACCCTTAAAGCATCAGTAATAGGTCTTTTAATATCAGGGTGATTTTCCGCAAAGAATTTTATTTCTTTTTGAATATCCTCTTCATTTTCTTTAAAAAATTCCTTTGTTTTATCATTGTGGCTATCAAAGAATTCATTAACTATCGTTGCCGCCATTGTTCCGGCATAATCTTTGCCTTTTTCCGAGTAATCAATCAGAAATTTATCTTGTAAAATTTTGTATAGAGTTAATTTGATAATATCGACATAGCGTACCATATCATTCGCTAATCTTTTTACACTACTCCGAAAGAGGAATCGCGAAAGCAAAAAGATGAATCCCGTAATTATAAGGATAGTTATTAAAATTTTCATTTATTTTTTCCATATAACAATTAACAAACAACTATCGTTTTTTCTGCCCTTTTCTGCTATAAATATATCATATCCTCTTCAAATTGTTGCTTCTGTCTTACTAGTATTCAACTTTAACAAAAATAGCAAAGTAAGGGGATTTTTTGTGTTTTGAGCGGACACTAAATTTAGCACATAGCGGATAATAAAGAATAAAAATTCTTGGGATTTATGATTTTCTTATCTTTCTATACGCTATACGCTAACCGCTATACGCTTCTATTGCACATCAATGCCACGCATTATCTCCAAAACCCTTTTTACCACCTCACCCTTATCGCAAACTGTCTTTTCGCCCTTTCTCAAACTTATCTCTACCTTTCCCTGCTCAAAGTTTCTTTTTCCGATGATTATTCTTAAAGGGATACCAATCAAATCGGCGT
>DAOWIN010000015.1 GCA_030640885.1 Candidatus Omnitrophota bacterium | reverse complement strand
TATTAGCAGTAAGTATCACTTCTAACGCATCTTTGATGTTTACATCGCTCAAAAATAGAACTACTTTGCCGCTAACCCCGGCTTTACTAACAATGTTTAGATTACCTTTAGCAGCTAAAAACTTAAGCACTTCGGTTATATCCACACCCCTTAAATCTAAGGATATTTTTTTTGATAAACCGGTCTCCTCGGTGTTCGGTGTTTGAGCAAAGGAAAAAACAGAAGACAAAAAATAGAAGACAAGAAATAGAAAACAAATTTTCTTGACTTTTAATTTCTGTTGACTGTTGACTGTTGACTGTTGACTGTTGACTATCTTAATTCCCACTCTTCCCCTCCATGCTCTAATATTACTTTATCCGCAGAAATAGTCTTTACCTCCAACTGTTTAAGTTTATCTTTTTCTTTTATAAAATAGGTTTTGTTTATATCTTTGTCCTTAATCATCGCCTGAGCGACACCTTCTTGATAAAAGATACCCACCAAACTAAAACTTTTGACTAAATTGGTAATCTCTTCCTTTTTTTCCTGCAATTCTGCTTTCTGCTTTTTTTGAACGACCTTGAGGGAAGTGAATATATCTCTTTTTTTAATCTCCTTTAAATAAAAGGATAAAGAATCCAAAACACATGGGGTTTTTACAATGGAATGTTTAACATCTGCATCAATTTTATAAAGCGCAGGGTTGAACTCTTCTAAACAGGGTTTGGAAAGAAAAAAATTTAAGCCCAAAAAGAGGCTTGCAAAAACAGAAAAAAAGATTATGATTTTATTTATGGAATCAAAATTGAAATGAAAATGCAATAACTCTTTCTTCTTGAAAAAAAATTTTGTTATTGTTTTGGCTAATTCAATATAACTATTTAAAAATTTCATAATCGCTTATAAAACACTGATAGCACTAATAACACTAATATTAAACACCGATTACACCGATGAATTATCAGTATAATAGATGGTATCTTTTTAATCAGTGATACCCCATTTTGATTATACTATTGGATGAACTTTTGTCAACCCCGTTAGAAGTCCTGCCAGAAAAAATCAGACTTTCTAACGGGGTCAACCCCGTTAGAGTTTATGGAGTTTATAGGGTTAATTGGGTTTATGGAGTTTGCTTTCTTTACTTGTAACTTGCGACTGGGGACCTTGTAACTTGTGGCTTGTGACTTGCAGCCTGTTTATTGCTTCCTCAATTCTCTGTTCAGAGACGGTTAAAGCAATCCGGAAATAGCCCTCGCCGTATCTGCCAAAACCAACGCCGGGAGTAACAATAACATTCTTTTCCTTTAAAAGCATTCGCGAAAATTCTAAAGAAGATTTAAATCCCAGGGGTAAACATAACCAAAAATAAAAAGTTGCTCTTGGGCTCTCAACATCCCAGCCCAGTTTTCTTAAACCTTGGGCTAAAATATTTTTTCTGCGCTCATATATTTTCATCGTTTTTTTGTTCTCCAAATTAAGAGCGGATACTCCGGCCTTTTGGATAGCCAAAAAAATTCCTGAATCAATATTTGACTTAAGCTTTGCGAGAGCAGCGATAATTTTTGCCTGTCCGCAAACCCACCCTATCCGCCAACCAGTCATATTATAGGTTTTAGATAAAGAATGAAACTCTACAGCCACATCCTTTGCCCCCTTCATTTCCAAAATGCTTTTCGGCCGATAGCCCCCAAAAGCAATTTCGGAATAAGCATTGTCATAGCAAAGAACAATATTATGCTTTTGCGCAAACTCAACTGCTTCTTGTAAAAATTCTGGGGGGGCAATTGCAGCGGTAGGATTATTAGGATAATTTAAAAAAAGGAGTTTTGCTTTTTGGACGATCCCTTTTTTTATTTTATTTAAGGCAGGAAGAAAGCTGTTTTCTTTTAAGAGAGGCAGGGAATAAGGAATGCCGCCGGCCAAAATTATTCCACTGCGGTATGCGGGATAAGCCGGGTCCGGCACTAATGCTAAATCGCCGGGATTTATAAAGGCTGCGGGTATATGAGCAATACCCTCTTTAGAACCGATAAGGGGAAGAATCTCTGTCTGTGGATTTAAAGAAACATTGAACCTTTTTTCATACCATTCAGCAATTGCTTGACGAAATTCAAGCAACCCCCTGTTGGAAGGATAATGCTGATTTCTGTTTTTGCTTGCTTCTCTGCAAAGCTCTTCTACAGCAGGTTGAGGAGTGGACAAATCAGGGTCACCAACACCCAAATCAATAACATCTCTTCCCTGCTTAACAGCTTCCTCTTTTAAACAATCAAGCTCAGCAAAGAGATAGGGAGGGAGATTTTGTAGACGATGGGAAAAGAACAAATGCATAATAAACTGTCACCCAGCTGGGATACTGGGCAACCTTCTCACTCTCTCGCAAACCCAATATATGTCAACGCCAATATAGAAAAAACAAACGCCTGCACTGTACCGATAAATATGCCAAAGAAGACTGTCAAAATTAAAAAAAGCATAACCAAAAAAGGAGAACTCGCAACCAAAGGCACGCCAACGGCTTTACTTATTTCAAATACTATTGGTCCAACAACGGCAAAAATAATTGCTCCTCCAAACATATTGCCAAACAAACGAAAGGAATGCGAAACAAGCTTGCCTAATTCGGAAATTAGATTGATCGGGAACAAGAAAAAAAATGGAGAGAAATATTTGCTGATATATTTTCGCAAGCCGTTTTTTTTAATTGCTGAAATATGGCTTACAAAAAAAACCAACAATCCTAATCCTAAACAGGTATTAAGATCAGCAGTGGGCGATTTTAACCCGGGGATAACCCCTACCCAATTGGAAAAAAGGACAAAAAGAAAAAGGGTGGTTATTAAAGGAAAGAATTTTGACCAATCTTCACCCAAACTATCCTCTGTTATTTCTCGGAAACTTGTGATAAACAATTCGGCAACACATTGCTTCCGCCCCGGGAATTTGCTTAAAGAACGGGACAAGAATATTCCCAAGATTACCAAAAACAAAGAAACAGCGGCTGTGGTTATCAAGGTCTGAGGGTTAACATTGAATAAAAATCTGCCTAAAGAAAAGGTTTTGCTGGAAATTTGAGAAATGGCAAGCATAATAGGCTACAAGTTGCAAGCCTCAAGCTTCAGGCAAGAAACCTAAAGTCTAAGATTTTCTTTTTCTTGCTTGTGGCCTGCAACTTGAAACTTGCAGCTTGAAAATAAAAACTTACTAATAGTCCGATTACTATTCCCAAAAAAAATAATTTCCCTTTAAAAAATAAACCAGCAGATAAGATTAAACCTATAAGAATATACCTTTTGAGATAACTAATAAAAAAGAACGCTTTAATCTTTTTTTTCTCTATTTGTTTGGACTTAACAACATTTCCGGTTAATAATCTAAAATTGATTAAACCCAAAATCCCGCCGCTTACCAACCCCAGAACAAGTTTAATCATTTTTATTTAAAATCCCTGCCCGCAATCAATTTATAACAACTAAAAAAACCAACCCCAATTCCCAACAAAGAAAAGATAAAAATCATTATTCCTCTGCTGTTAAATTTATTGTCTAAAAAAATTCCTACCGCCAAGAAAAGCAAGATGGAAAAAAGCATACTAAAACCCAATTGGGTAATCAATCCTAAATAATAAAAAATGCTAATCTTGCTCATTCCTTTCGCTTATTTTCCTTTTTGCTTTCTCAATATAGACCAAACAAGGAATAGAATAAGGATGGCTTTTGCGAATCTTTGACTTTACAAACTGAAATTCGGTAATTGCCTTTTCAAATTTTCCTTGCTGAAAATATTTCCGCGCCTGATAATAACGCTGGCTAATCTCTATTTTTTGCCTAACTTGGGGGGGAATATCACTTTCTTTTTTTCTCTTGGTTTCTGTTTTTTGTTTCTTATCTGCTTTTGTAAATATCCTTTCGCTTGCATCCCGTTTCTTGCTTTCCTGCATTTCTATTTTGTGCACCTTTTTCTTTTTCCCTGTTCTCTGCATTTTACCTTCTATTCTCTGCCGAATTAAAGCAGGGTCCATCTCTGCGGAAACTCCCTCTGCTTCTTCCAATTCATCAATCTTTTCCAGATACATCTCGGAAAGACGATAAACAGATCCAACCTCACTCTGATCTAATTGCTTTGCCAATTCAAACTGTTGACGCGCCTTGCTGTAATCTGTAATCAAAAGATACTGCTTGCCAGTATTATAATGCCTTATCGCTTTGCTTATGTTTACCGGCTGTTTTATAACTCGTTTATTATCTGCATACAAGGTTTTACCCGCGCCACAAACAAAAATTAAACTTACCAAAAAAGAAAAACAAACCATTCTTTTTTTCATTACTCCCCCTACCACTGATTACACTGATGAAAATCTCCACTGATTACACTGATAAATCATCAGTGCTATCAGTGTCTTTTTAATCAGTGTCATCAGTGTTTTAATCAGTGTCATCAGTGTTTATTATCTTCTCCGCTACTGCCCGTCCGGATAATAACATCCCTCCAAATATGGGACCCATTCGCGGCGCCCCAAAAACAGCATTTGCCGCCATTCCACTAACATATAGATGGGGATAAATCTCCTTGCTGTTTTTGACAATATCGGCTTCGCCTCTATCTGCCCACATTGGCTTCTCTCCCAAAATATCACCTGTTTTTGTCCAAAGATTCCTGCCCATTTTTTTAACTACTATACTGGCAATCTCGGCAGAATGCCCGCTAGCGTCAACAACAAACTTGGCTCCGATAGTAAGCGGGTCAACATGTAATCTGGCTATCTCTACAGCACTCCAATTTATCACCAAACCATTTATTTTTTTATCCTGGATTCTTATATCTTCCACAAACATCAAATTAAAAAATTTAGCCCCGGCTCTTGTTGCCTTTGAGCATAGAGTAGAAATGGTTTCTACAGAATCAGCAACATAATAACCCTTTTTATATTCTTTGCTGTTTATCTTAAATTCATCAAGGATAAATTTTGCCTTTTCCTGCACCACTATTTTATTGAACATCATTCCGCCGCCCCACATTCCGCCGCCGATACTCAGTTTTCTCTCTAAAATTGCTACCTTTTTTTTCGCTTTTGCCAGATAATAACCGGCTACTATTCCGGCTGGACCAGCGCCAACAATAGCTACATCCACATTTAAATAATCTAAGAAATCCTTGCTGAATTCCTTTATAATCGCCTCTGAGATCGTGATATCGTCTAGTTTCATTTTGGTTCCTCGTTCTTTTGCGTTTTGACGTCTTTTTTTGGCGTTTTGGCGTTTCTGGTGCCCCAAGCCCGACTTGAACGGGCGACACCAGGTTTAGGAAACCTGTGCTCTATCCTGCTGAGCTATTGGGGCGGTCAAGTTTCAAGTTGCAAGCTACAGGCTACAAGCAAGAAACCTAAAATCTAATATTTTTCTTTTTTTCTTACCTGATGCTTGTAGCCTGTAGCCTATTCCTCCCTCTCTATTTCCGCAAACAATTTTAACTTTTCTATTGCCCTTTTTTCAATCTGACGCACCCTCTCCTTGCTGATCTTAAAAATCTCGGCTGTTTGCCCCAAGGTATGTGGATTGCCTTGAAATAAACCATATCTTAAACAAAGCACCTCTCTTTCCCGTTCACTGACTAATTCTAAAAGATTAGCGATCCTTTCTTTTTGCTGAGGTTCGCTAAATATTTTTAAAAAAGAGCCATCGGATAAAACATCAGCAAGTTGCTTTCCTTCCTCTCTGCCAATAAATTTGTCTAAAGAAAGCATCGCCATTGAAAATTGCCTTATTTCCCTTGTTTTCTGCAGAGAAGATTTCGTTTCTTTGGCAATCTCCTTCATAGTAGGCTGCCGTTGTAATTTCTGGGAAAGAGCTTCGTTTGCCTTTTTGTATTTGGCAAGCTTTTCGCTCTGATAAACCGGAAGACGAATTGTGCGCGACTGTTCGGCAATCCCGCGCACAATTGCCTGTCTTATCCACCATGAAGCATAAGTGGCAAAACGATGCCGCCGCTTGAGTTGAAATTTTTTTAACGCCTTTATTAAACCAATGTTGCCTTCTTCAATTAGGTCAAGAAAAGGAATGCCTAAATAAAAATATCTTTTGGCAATTTTAATCACT
>DAOWIN010000134.1 GCA_030640885.1 Candidatus Omnitrophota bacterium | reverse complement strand
TTCTACCAAAGAAGAGCCATTAAGTAAAAAACTTTTTGTATCTTTTTCGCTTAATTGAATATATTCCTTTAGTAAATTCACCGGCTTTAAATCAACCTCATTGTAATCATCGGAAATGACAATACTTTTCATCAATCTCCTTGTTTTGTATTGAGCCTTGCATCGCAATAGGCTTTATCTATAATCTCCATAACCTTCAAGGCATCTTCTGAAGAACTTACAGAAATTGGAACATCTTGGACAATACATCTCGCAAATTCTTCTACTTCTAAGTTCCAAGATAAATCGCAGTCAAAATAAGTAATTTCTTCAACGGGATTGCCAATTGCATTAGATTCATTCTCAAACTGCCGCTTGCCCATTATTAACCTTTCCCGCCCGTAACTACCTGATTTTGATAAAAGTCCTTCAATAACCAAATAGCCCTGTTCTAATATAACAGTTAATTGAAAGGTATGTTTCCAAAGCGTAGCCGAAGAATGTAAAAAGGCAGTCTGCTTTTTTTTATTTTGCAATATTACATAAGCATTATCTTCAAGGTCAAATTTCCAAAAAGAATTACTTGTAAAACACTTCACATAATCAAAATCACCGCAAAAATAGCGAAAAAGGTCAAGCATATGTACGCCCTGGTCTAATAAAATTCCGCCGCCGGATATTGCTTTATTATTACGCCAGGATTTATGAAAGCTTTGCCCTCCTGATTTTCCATATACCCCCCGCACTCCGATAATCGCCCCCAGTCTATTGCTTTCCACAATAAATTTTGCTTTAATAACTGCCGGATGAAAACGATGGTTAAAACCAAACATTAATTTCATTTTGCTATCTTCTTCTGCCGTTTTAATATTTTTTATATCATCAAGACTGCAACCGGGCGGCTTCTCACAAAAAACATGTTTTCCTTTTCGCATACTTTCAATGCAAATCTCGGGAGAGTAACGATTAGGCGTGCACACAAAAACCGCATCAATATCTTCTTTGAGCAGTTTTTCGAAAGAATCAAAAATACGGCATCTTTTGCTCTTTTCTTTAACTTGAATATTTGTATCCCAGATACCTATCAAATCTAAATGCGGATTGCTTTCAATTACCCGATGCCTTATCTCTCCCATATAACCATAACCAATAATTCCAACCTTTAGTAACGCACTCATATTTTTAAATAATAAATTCCTTTAGATTATTATCGGTAATTGGATAAAAATACCGCTTAAGGTATACCTGTGCAGATGTTCTTTGAGCATAAAAATCTTCGTCGCTTAATTTATAAATTTTCTCAATCTTTGCTACAAGGGATTCTCTTTTTGAAACAGTCCATTTTAAATCATTGCATTTAAAGAGAGGATCATAGCTTAAAAGCGAACCATTGTCAAAATGAATAACTGGCCTACCCATACTCAAAGCTTCGAGCGCAACCGTAGTTCCCCAATAAATGGCCATATCTGACGCTTCGATGTCATCCTTTAAAGACATTTCTGCAGAAATAGTAAAATTTGATATTTTTGCCAGATTATAGCCAAACTTGCGTTTAAAATATTTCCAAGGAAGCATAGGATGCGTTCTTATAGTTACCTGATAATCTCTTTTTTCTTTGAGTTCTTCAATCACATAATCAACCATTCGGTGAACTTCCTCTACGCCCTCCAATGCCAGCAAAATACGCCCTGAGCGATTGCGTTTAAGTACTGGTATGTTAAAAAGATACTCAAATCGTAAGCCGCAAGCCGGAGCAATAACATTCTTATTATAACTTCCGAATTTTTCCATAATTCGTTTCGTTTCCTGCCCTGTAGTAAGAATTTTATCTGGCAGTGGAGCAACATCTGCTTCTTGCAAACCAATAAACATATTGACAGCCGCTTGCGGAACAACTGTATGCTGATAACCAATAATCTTTGTATTTGGAGCATGCTCTTTGGCGGCTATTTCACACATCCTCTCCCAGGGATTATTCTCGTATGTCAGTAAAAATGTTTCCACTGACACGGCTTTGAAAAGATTTTTTGCAGACCAATAATGCAGAAATTGATAAAACTGAATACCATTAAATGTTCGCAAAAATTCGTTATTTATTATTTCTTTAACATTATATCCAAAGAAAAAAACATCTTTTTCAATTCTTATCTTGCAAAATAATATTTCTACAGCTGCAGTTAAAATATTTTTCAAGGAAAGAAAAAATTCTATAGGAACAATAATATAATTATGGCATCTTTTGATATTTTTAATACACTTTCTATAGTCTCCTAATATACAAGCATAAATTAATATATTCTTTTTATCCTTTAAAAATTCTGGCAAGCTACCAAAAAAAATGTCTTGGTATCTGCCATTTTTCTTGAAAGAATGATTATAGATAAAGGTTTTTATAACATAATACTGCTTTTTAACCTTGAGAGGTATTTTCTTTAATTTTATACGCACATAGCAAACACGTCCATAAATTCTTATTATATGATAGAAAACTCCGGCAACTTTGCGAAAATAAACAAATACTAAATGCAACCATTTTTTTGAAAAAGCGTTTAAGCAAATTAAATTAACTATAGAACTCTTTGCGAGGTCTTTCAATGAAGAGATAATAACCCAAGACGGGTTAATAATAAACAAATAATCAAAATCTTTTTTTTTGATTGCTTCTGCTGTATCTAAAAATTGATGCAACAAACAAGATAACTGCGAAGTGAAACGATTTTTACAAGCAATATTACTTGCCCACCACTCTTTTGTGTTATAATTTTTGCCAATAGTTCCTATCAAATTGACATATTCAACAATAAATTGTTCTTTATAATCCTCGCTCTTTTTAGATCTAACAATTTCTTCAATCTTCTCCTTTTTAAACAATTGCGCAGTTTGCGAATTAATTTGCGTATAGGATATATACTTGCATTTTTTTGTTTTGTATATAGAATTTTTTTTCAAATATGATTTTAAACACCCCTGCCCTTGAATAATTATTACGGTTTGCACAATCTAATTAAAATTAAGAAAATAATTTAGTTTTAACTTCGCCAATTTTATCCCTGCCCCAAATTTTTACATATCGCTCTGCAGCATCGGCCATTACGGTTTCACGGGAAAGCTTCGCTTTGAATCCATCCAAAAGCCACTTCAGATATGTTCCAATTCTTTCGGCAGCTCGGCCATCTCTGAAAGGATCTATTTCATCAAGCATCATAGACCAATCACCAAAGCCAGGAATACCGCCGGGAGTTGTCCAATGCTCCTTACAAACCTTCCACAAACTCTGCCAATCAGTAAATACAACTTTACCTTTACCTAACTTATAAAGTGAACTTACCGGCCAACCTTCCCTATCTAAAAGAAGTGTCGGCACACCTGCCAAAGCTGATTCTACCCCCGCCGTTGCGGCACAAAGATGCCCGTGAATGGCAATATCCGAAGTAAGAGCGGCAATAACCGGCGGATAGGACCCGTGCAAAGCACCTCCCTCAAAAACAAAACATCTGCTTGTTTCCTCTGCCCGCTTAAGTAAATTTGCAACTGGTCCCAAGCGTCGCCGAAGCGTCGCCGGAACTTTCGGTTTAAAAACAACTCCTAACCATGGTTCTGACAAAACTTTCTCGAGCAAAAACTCATAGTTAACCCGCATAAATTCATGCCCTGTATGCCAACGGGAATCATTCCCGGAATTTTCATCAAAAAAAGCCAGAATGTGCTTGGCTCCATTATGTCTTAACCCATTCCTTATAGATTGGGCTTCATTCCGCAATAAAGGAAAACGATGGTCACCAAAATATCCTGTAACTACATAATACGAAATAAGAGAATTTGAACCACGCTCTAAACCGATACCTTTTTTTGAGAAGCCAAAAACTATATCCGCGGCAATTGTCGTCTCAGGAGAAGAAAATTCCTCAAATGCACGTTGGTAAATCGCGGCGACACCGCCAACACTTTGTATCGCATCGGCAATAACACAATGTAAAGCATCATATTTATACCATGATACAAACACCTTGACATTATACATTGCAAAAAAATCACTCCAATAATTATATTCTTTATGGTAAGTGCGGACCTGCTGCAGGAGCCATTTATGTTCCCGAATATTGTATCTATTTTTTGATTTAAATTTCGGCAGTGGCACTCCTGAACGCTTTGGCCAGTGGTAAAAAAATGGTACAGAACCAATAGTCGTCGCCTTTGGTGAAAGAGCAACTGCCTTTATCTGATGCTTGCTAATCTCATCCCATTTCTTTTTATCAATTGGATCGCGAGGCATATTAAATATAATCAAAATATCCTTTACCGCTAACGATGATTTCTGCCAAAAGAATAAGTCAGAATGTAATTCTGGATGTTCTAAATTAAGATGACCGTAATATTCAACTCCAAGTTTGGGTGAAACATCTGTTGTCATCTGTAAAGTGCCAGTTTTAGCGCGACCTATCGGCAGTAACTCTCTTTTTAAAAAACAAAAATAGATATTTTTTAAAATACTAATTTTCTTAGGACCCAAAAACCATAATAAAAAGGACTTAAGGTTAATCTGTACATTTCTAACCGTGACAACACATACATTATACTGTGGTGCATAGCGTTTAATCTCATCCATCCACATCCTTTTGTCCATGAACAAAATAGGTTCTTCATTCTCAACCCTATCCTGCTTTACTTTCCACTGTACTATATGTACAAGAAGAAGCCCCCGCCACATTGTCAGCCTAGCACGATGAACAAAGGTGGCGGTTTGTTTTGCCAAAAATGTGGGTAT
>DAOWIN010000053.1 GCA_030640885.1 Candidatus Omnitrophota bacterium | reverse complement strand
TTATCCATAGTTTTATAAAATCTGCCCAGCGGAAAACCGCAGATAAATCCCTTATCCGCCATTTTATTGGCAACCTCATTAGCGCTTATAGGAAGACGAAGCACAAATTCATTAAAGGTTGGAAAAGCGTTTTCAATCTCAACCCCACGAATGTTGGCAAAAAGAGTTTTACTAAATTCGCTCTTTTGGTAATTAAGCTCAGCAAGCTCCTTTAAGCCCTTTTTCCCTAACAGCGAAAGATAAATGACTGCTTTCAAAGCACATAAGGATTCATTAGAGCATATATTTGAGGTGGCTTTTTCCCTCCTTATATGCTGTTCGCGCACCTGCAGAGTAAGCACAAAACCTGTTTTGCCATCCTTGTCGCTAGTCGCGCCAACAATCCTACCCGGCATTTTGCGGATATATTTTTTCTTCACAGCCATAAATCCCAAATAAGGCCCGCCAAAACAAAGGGGTATTCCCAAACTCTGTCCTTCCCCTGTTGCTATGTCAACCCCCATCTCGCCCGGTGATTTTAATATTCCTAAAGCCAGTGGATAAACCGATTGTATCGCTAAAGCTCCAAGCCCTTGTGCTTTTTTGACAATATCTGAATGGTCGTCAACCGCTCCAAAAAAATTCGGATTTTGTAAAACCACTCCTGCGGTTTTATCGTCTAATAATTTATAGATAGCCCGCCGAGAAACCGGACCACAAATTGCAGGGGTTTCCACAAGTTCAATTGGGAGATTTAATACGTGGGTTTTCAGCATCGCCTGATAAATGGGATTCACCCCGCTATCCACAATTATCTTTTTTCTCCCCGTAATCCTAACAGCCATCATTACGGCTTCAAACAGGGCAGTACCTCCATCATAGAGAGAGGCATTGGCAACATCCAGCCCCAACAATTCACACATTGCTGTCTGATATTCAAAGATCGCCTGCAGCCATCCTTGCGAACACTCTGGTTGATAAGGGGTATAGGCGGTATAAAACTCGGAGCGCTCTGTTAAGGCGTCAACTGCCGCCGGTATATAGTGGTCGTAAAAACCAGCCCCGACAAAATTGGTTAAATGCACAGCATTTTTTGCTGAGAGTTTTTTAAAATACTCTGTAACCTCAAACTCGGATTTGGCTTCGGGTATATTAAACGAACGCGCTCTCAACTTTGGTTCTATATCTTTAAACAGATCTTCTAACCGAGAAACCCCTATGGTTTCAAGCATTGACTTTGTTTCTTCAGAGGTGTGGGGGATATAAGTCATTTAGATAATTCCTTTATGTAATCGTTGTAAGATGAACTAGTTAATAAATTAACTTTTTCTTTTTCATCTTTAATTTCAATAACCACAAACCAGCCCTTTTCGTAGGGAGATTGATTAATCAGCTCGGGATTGTCTTTGAGAGCTTGGTTTGTTTTGATTATTTTGCCAGATAAAGGGGCGCGAACATCTGAAACCGCCTTTACTGATTCCACAACGGCAAATGGTTCAAACTGCTCGCAGGGCTTTTTGATGTTCGGGCATTCCACAAAAACAATATCTCCTAACGAAGACTGGGCATACTCGGTAATCCCAATCGTGGCAAGATTGCCCTCTATTTTTGCCCACTCATGCTCTTTTGTATAAAAAAGATTATCTGGTATATTCATTACTCCCCCTTGTTTACAGTCTACAGTTTACAGTCTACAGAAAACAGAAAAATCCGAAATCCAAAAACCGAAAACCGAGAACAGCCTACAGAAAACAAATCTTTCAGGTAACTTGTAACTTGTGACTTATAACTTGTGACTTGTGACTGTTTACCGAGCCCTGTTTATAAAACGGCTTATTTACTATTGTAGCTTCTATTTGAACATCGTCCTGTTTAAGAACAATATTTGCCCCTATTTTATTATTTTCCAAATCAATATATCCCATTCCAATACCGCAAGAAAGGCTAGGGGAAAATGAACCACTGGTTACAACGCCAATTTCTTTTTCCTGCGAGTATATTTTATAGCCCTGTCTTGGAGCACGTCGCGAATTAGCGGCAAAACAGGAAAGTCTTTTTTTAATATTTTTTTTGGCAATCGCCTCTCTACCCAAAAAATCCTTGCTAAAGTCAACGAACCTTTCAAGCCCTGCCTCTTTTGGGCTAACTTGTCTATTTATATCTTGACCGTATAAGGGCAAACCCATTTCTAATCTAAGTGTATCCCGAGCGCCTAAGCCCGCCGGCTTAACTCTGTCGTCCTTTAGCAAAAGATGCCAAAGTTCTTCTATATTTTTATTGCTCAAATACAACTCATAGCCCAATTCACCGGTATAGCCGGTGCGGCTTATTATAATTTCTTCATCTAAAACCGAAAAATAATCAAATCTATAATATTTAAGTCGGGATATATCTTCTCCAACAATCCTTTTTAGAACATTACGCGAAAATGGCCCCTGCAAATCAAGCTTTCCCAGTTTGTTGGATACATCCTCAAATTGGCAATTCTTTGATAAATGCCTTTTTAAATACGCCGCATCTGACTCTGCATTAGCTGCATTTCCCACCAACATCCATTTGTCCTTTTTAAGTTTATAGACCACGATGTCATCTATTATACCCCCATCTTCAGCAAGCATAAAACCATAACGGCAACTCCCCAATGGCATTTTAGCTAAATTAATAGTAACTATCTTTTCAAGATTGCTTTTACCGGGTTCACTCCGGATGACAAATTTCCCCATATAGGATATATCAAAAAGCGAACAAGATCTGCGCGTCCAGTTGTGTTCAGCGATAATTCCTGTGTATTGAATAGGCAAAAACCAACCGCTAAAAGGAGCAAGCTTCGCTTCTAAAACTTTATGTTCATTAAACAGGGGGGTTGTTTTTAATTCTGCTTTCACTGTTTAAGCAGATTTATTGCCTGTCCTTCAGTATCTAACACTGCCTCAAAAATAGCCTCAGGAAGCGTAGGATGTGCAATAATCATTCTTTTAATTTCTTCAACATTCTTTCCAAGAAGCCCTTGCGCCACAGCAATCAAACTTGATGCCTGCACCCCAATAATTGAAGCCCCAACAAGTCTGCCATCATCAACATATACCTTTACAAAACCATCTGTTTCCCCCATAGTGAACGCCTTGCCGTTTGCTATAAAAGGAAATTTCCCGCTTTTTCCCTCTCTTTTTCCGATACTGGCTACTTCGGGTATAGTAAAAATACAGTTAGGTATATTGTTATAGTTCATTTCCTGTTTTCTTCCCATAATATTCTCGGCGGCAACAATCCCTTCGGCACTTGCCAGATATGCCAATAAGAATTTTCCATTTACATCACCTATAGCATACACACCCTTGACATTTGTTCTCATAGACAAATCTGTCTTTATACCATTTTCGCTAAATATAACCCCGAGATTGCTAAGTTCTTGGCGATTGAGATTTGGCTGTCTTCCCATAGCCAACAATACCTTATCGACTTCTAAGTCAATATCGGAAAAATCTGTATTTGTTGAGATATTTATCCCCGTCCTTTGCATAAGACGAGCAAGTTCATCTGAAATTTCCTGTTCTTCTGCGGGCAAAATACGCTCAAGTTTCTCAATTACAGAAACATTAACCCCTAAGCCGTTAAATATAGAAGCAAATTCAAGACCAATATACCCTCCGCCGATAATAACAAGATTTTTGGGAATATCAGTTAAAGCAAAAACATCTTCGCTGGTAATTATGTTTTTATTTTTAGCAATGGATTGCGGTCTCATCGGATTAGAACCGCTTGCAATTACGATATTTTTTGCATTTAAAATGCAAACTACCTTTGTTTTTTTCTCATTGTCATAAACAATTACCTTCCCCGTTTCATTGACACAACCAAAACCCTTGATAATTTCAACGCCATTACTTGCCAGCAGATTCTCTATTCCTTTTACGGCTTTCTTTATGGTCCTTTCCAGCCGGCTTTTTATTTTCTGTACATCATATGAAATATTTTCGGCAGTTAATCCAAATTTTTCAGAATTTTTAAAATTAGCAAATGATTTAGCTATTGAAATTAAGCACTTTGTAGGAATACATCCTGTATTGGCGCAAACCCCTCCTAAACACTTTTTTTCTACAATGCAAGCTTCTCCGCCAAGTTGGGCAATGCGTATTGCTGCAGTATAACCTCCCGACCCGCCGCCGATAATAACTGCATCAAATTTTTTGGGATTGGGATTAGTTTTCACAGTGTTCAGCAATTTTCTCGAAAACACATAATGCAAAAGGATTTTTGTCAAAGTTCAGAAATTATTTAACGGGACGCATATAAAACCTTTTCCCCTGATAGATTACCTGTTTGAGCCTGTTTTCTCGCATCAACCTTTCGACAACCTCCCATTTAGCCCCTGTCTTTTGCAAAAGATTCTCCACTGCCTTTTTGTGCATTGGATGCACGCTAACAATGTTAAGTAAATCCTCTTCAAATCTGCCCAAAGAAGCAAAATTATCCCCTTCGCAAGCAAGCAAGCATTCTACCTTGCTTAACCTTTTTGAAAAAACCTGATAGACTATATTAACAGCCTTTTCATCGGACGGCTCAACCCAACTTTCGGCTGGCGGTCTAATCGGAGTTGCAATATAAGATTTTGCCGGTTTCAACTCGGCTAAGAAATCAGAGATTCTCTTAATCTCCTCTATGCCATCATTCACACCTTTAATCAACATCGTATCAGTGTTCAATTCCCCTTTATATTCCTTGGCAAATTTAAGTATTCCTTCGCAGACCAATCCCCAACTCAATGATTTATTTGGTCTATTTATTTTATGCCAAACTTCTTCGCTCCCGGCATCCACCTTAACACAAACCCAATCTGCCTTTGACAAGTCTTCTCTGACTGATTCCTGCCATATCAAAGAACCATTAGTAATTACGGCAATTTTAATCCCTAGAGGTTTGAGCAAATCAATCTCACTGCCTAATTTAATATCTAATGTCGGTTCTCCATCGGGCACAAAACTCAGATAATCAATAACCTCTTTGTTTTGCCGAAGTTGCTTTACTTTCTGTTTAACCTTTTCAACTATTTCCTCAATGGAAAAAAAATGCTGACGGACAATCTGCGTTTTTAGGGTTCTGCCAATTTGGCAATAAACGCAGGAATAAGAACATATTTTTGGGGGAATGTTATTCAGGCCTAAGCTTCTACCTAAACGGCGAGAGGGAATAGGCCCAAAGGTTTGGAAGGAAGATTTCATTAAATTAACCCACACTTCCACCTCATTTCTAATATATTTTACTTGCACGTTATAAGTGCAAGTGGTAAATGGGTGGAAGTGGGTATTATTTATCTTATCGGATAATACACCGAACAACATAGTCGCTTAAAGAATTCTTAAAATCCTCAAACTCATCGTCGGAATAGGTTTCTTGCTTAAAAAGATGGGGCTTTAATACCTTTCCAGGAACAAATTTCTGCAAAATATACAACTTAGCTCCCTTTATAAGCTGTCCAATCTTTAAAATATCATCCTTGTTAAGTTGAGATTTAACCACTGTAGTGCGAAATTCATATTCTGAACCCGAGTTCATAATTAGGGCAATGCTTTGCTTTATCTTATTCAAATCAACACCGTAATCAACAATCCGGCGGTATTTTTCTAACGGGGCTTTTACATCCATTGCCAAATAATCAACGAGATTTAAATCAACTGCTTTTTGGACTATCTCAGGATTACTGCCATTGGAATCCAGTTTAGTTAAATAGCCCATTGCCTTGACTTTTTTGAGAATCTCAAGCAAATCGGGCTGGAGCGTTGGTTCGCCGCCAGTAAGTTCTACCGCCTCTAATTTCCCTTTACGCTTTGCCAAAAAGGAAAAAATCTCCTCTTCGGGGATAGGTTTTGCGAAAAGATTTGGCTCTACAAGCTCCGGATTATGACAGTAGCTGCAGCGAAAATTGCACCCTTGGGTAAAAATGATTGCGCATATCTTACCGGGATAATCGATTAAAGAACATTTTTGAAAACCACCGATTTTCATTAATTTAGCAGAAAACTGCAAAAACTTCCTAAATCAAATTTTTGCCAATCAAATTCATCTCGCCGGTTTAATTTTTTTCTCAACAGCCTCAGCCGCTGTGATAACAGGATAGGCAGTTGGCGACGCGGTAAGTAAAGGATGAGTCCCAATCTGGGCAGTTAAAATGGAATTTACAGTCATTTTACTTTGAATGATAAGCCCAATAAGATTTGTTAATTCCCCAACGCTTGCTCCACCTACAACCTCTCCACCAAGCACTACGCCCGATTCCCGCGCAACAATCAATTTTACAAACTGCTTATGTGTATTAGGCAATGTTGCCGGATGTTTATCAACTCCCTCAAAACTACCTGTAACAATATCAAATTTTTCTTTACGCGCTATGTTTTCGGTTAGCCCTGCTGTGCCAAAACCAATTTCTCCAATGGCAGTAGAAAAGATAGCAATCGTCCCAGTAAATGTTTTCACTGTAGAAAGTTTATACAAATTCATCCCAGCAATCCTTGCTTCGGCACAAGCAGTAGAAGCTAACATAACATTACTCGGTTTTCTGGTGATGAAATCTCTCTTTTCGGCACAATCCCCCACAGCAAAAATATCTGAATTGGCTGTCCTCATATACTCATCTACCTTAATAAACCCTTTTTCATCAATCTTTATTCCTGATTTCTCGGCAAGAGCCGTATTGGGGCGATAACCCATAGACAAAATTACGGCATCGGCTTCAAGCTTTTCTCCATTATTCAATAAAACACTGCTAACCTTTTCATCTCCCAATATCTCTTTGACCCCGACACCAGCCATTATTTTCACGCCCCTTGATTTAAGAACCTCCTCAGCCCTAATAGATATCTCTTCATCAAAAGCAAAACTCAGAATATGCGATAATATTTCAACAATAGTTGCATCTACACCAACTTTATTCAGTTCATCAGATACCTCAACCCCGATAAAACCCCCGCCGACAGTGATCACCTTTTTGCAATTCTTGAGTTTTTGCGTAATTTCATCAAGATATTGCTTATCCTTGCAAATTGTCCATACATTTTCCAAATCCTTTCCCTTAAGCCATTGAGGAATTATCGGCTCAGAACCAATCGCCAATATAAGCTTTTCAAAGTTAACCTCTGCACCCCCGGCAGTTTTGCAAATTTTATTCTCTTGGTCTATAGAAACCACCTCATCAATTTTGAGATTTATCCCTTTACTTGTCAAAACTGCATCAGGTATTATATTTTTTTCACTGTTTTCCAGAGACCCGAAAATGTAGGGAATTCCGCAGGGAACAACTGCCTGTTTTTCCTTTCGGATAACAAGAAAATCCTTATCTGGATAACTCGATTTTCCGGTCAATGCTGTAACAATACCAGCCGGACTTCCCCCAATTACTAATACATCTGTTTTTTCCATAGTTTCATTTCCTCCTTGTTTTTGCTTTTGTGGTTATTTTATATTTTCAAATACCTTATCAATGTAATTTACTGATTGATAAATTTTTTGGAGCGGTTTTAGTTTGTTCACTCCGTAATAGTGTATTATATCTTGGGTTAAGTCTTCTAATAAATTTATTGAAAATAGGGCGTATCTAATTTCATCTTTTGGTGATAATTTAAGTGAGGATTTAAATGTACCCTCTTTTTGCTCAAATTTCTTTATTGAGTCTTTGCATTTTAATACTCCGTCGGTTAATTTATCTAATTCATTTTTCTTTAATTCTGATTTAGAGTATAGAAAATCAACGCAGTATAAAATTTTAAACAAATCTTCAGTTGTATTTTGTTCCGAAATATAACTCAGTAGATAAATTAGCCATAAATTGGCATTCACTGGCGATTTGTTTAGATTATTTAGCAAAAAACAGATTTGGAAAAAGCTTTCTAAGTCATTAGGAATGATTTGGACAATTCTTTCTTCATCCACCACTTTTTGCAGCAAATAAGATAAATTATTTTTGGTAATATCTACTAATTGATGTTGATAATTCAGAATACAATTTTTTACATCTATTATTTCACAAATTCTTTTCAAAGAACTATCTTCCTTTAGAATTCTTTTAAATTTACTTTTAGGCACCCTATACGCATAACTTCTCCAAGCAGGAACCATTCCATATTCTCCATTTTTGATAATCCATGCTGGTTCAAAAATAGCATATTCTAATGTTGGTTTAAGGATATAGACAAATCTTTTATCAATATGCGGAATTCTGCCGCTTTTAACTTTTTTGCCAACTTTAGAAACCTTAAAGTCATAAAAATCCAAGTCGTCTCTATCGGCATATTGAAATTCAAAATAATGCTTTTCATTATTTATTTTAGCTTCAAAATCAGGTTTCCTTGTAATCCCACCCTTTCTTAAAAACCACAAAAAAGAATCACCACCAGATTTTGAAACGATAACTTGTTTATTTTTATAAATACTCGCAAGCTTCTTTTGCAACCATCCCAGAATTTCCAATTCGGCGATTGCTTTCTTTTTCATATCTCTGCGGTATTCTAAATAAGTCCGAGATTTGATGTCGCTTGATTGAGCATAAGTTGTTTTAGCATCCATAGCTTTATTTTTTAATAATTGTTTCTATCTTTGCCTTATCAAATAGACTATCGCTAATGTTCTTTTTGATTAAAGGCAGAAAGTTTTTGTTGACTTCGTAAATTATAGAATTTCTTTTTTCCTGCAAAGCAGCTTTAGCAGTAGTTCCCATTCCGCCAAAAGGATCTAACACTGTTTCCGTTATGTATGAATAGGCTTTTATTAATCTTGTCGGTAATTCAGGGGGAAATGGCGCCAAATGTTCCCTTGTCCCGCTTTTGTAGGGCTTCATAACCCATACATCGGAATTTTTTAAGCTTAGCCAAAAATCCTTAGTCAATTTTGATGCTTCTTTGATTTCTCTCGAAAGATGCTTATATTTTGAACCATTGCCATTTGGTTTTTCAAATTCCAGTATTTGCTCATGCATATTATTTATTAAAATACCCCCGGGGTAAGGATAAGTTCCAAAATGTGCTTTTACTCCGTTTGTTTTGTGCCAAATTATTTCCCTTTTGAAAATAAATCCCATATCCACGCATATGTCAATTGTATGCCCGACAATATTGAGCGTTTTAAATCCATTGCCATTATTTGCTTTATTAGATAAGGGCAAATTCATTATATTGATAAATAGTCTTCTGCCCGGTTGCAAAACGCGAAAACATTCTTGCCAAACCTTTCTTATTTCCTTTTTCCATAATTCGTAATCATCAATATTGCCAAGATCTCTTCCCGAATAATCATCGCTGTAATTTTTAGCGTTAAAGTAAGGCGGAGAAGTAATAACAAGATGAACGCTATTGTCTTTAACTTCGTCCATTTTCCTGCTATCACCGATAATAACTTTAATTTTGCATTTAATATCTTTAATGTTCATAAATAAAAAATTTCTATCATCTCATTTTATTGCCCTAATCACGACAAATGATCCTTCGCCATAACCTTCTTTTATTGGCTCAATGTCTCTTATCTCAGCCAAATTATGGAAAATTGTTTGAGTGAAATTGAAATTTCTGAAACCTGTTTTTTTTAGGTTAGAGATAACCTCATTCGCTGTATAGAAAGTGGCGAACTTGTAAAACACACTCTCTTCCTTATGTTGCTGATATAATCTTCCAACAGGGCTTTCGCTATCAACAAATCCAATGAGCAAAAACCCGCCAGGTTTTAATACCCGATATGCTTCTTGGAAAGATGTCTCTACATTATCCACAAAGCAGATAGTAGTTGTCATCAACGCAAAATCAAACTGTGAATCATCAAAAGGAAGATTTTCGGCTATACCATCAATGACCTCAATGCCTCTTTTCTGAGCGGCCTCCCTCATTTTCCTTGATGGTTCAACCCCAATTTTAATGCCCAATGGTGCTGCAAATCGACCGCTTCCCACGCCAATTTCAATACCATTATTACTTTTTGGCAATTGCTCCCTTATCGCCTGAAGCTCTGATTCAAAAGCAAATTTGTTCCTCTCAAACCAATCTTCGTATTGAGATGCATACTCATCAAAAGGCTTAGTTTTTGCCATAATTTATTCCTAAACTGTTTTGAGGGAATATTTTGTTATAACTCTTTTTATGCGAACAAAACTTCAACCTTTTACAGAATAATTCTTTTTGTCATTTTGAGGATTTGATAATGAAACGACGCAAAATTTCAAACCTCAACGAAATCTTTTGAGTCTTGTTTGCTTTATTTTTCTTACCTCGCCCAAAGCACACAGGCTAATTTTGTATATAGAACGTTTTAGTAATTTTGTTATTCCCTTCATCAAATTCTTTCAATTCATCCTTGGGATCTAATGCCAGCACCATCTTGAGTTTAAACGGCTTCTGAATATCTCTGTCAGTTTTGTATTTATAGTAAAGATTGTAATAATTGGAGTAAGCATGACTGAGATCAAGCTCTAATTCTTCTCCCGGCTTAAAATTGTATACAGGAAGACCTCCGTATTCTTCTGCTTCATTGACTGAAAAACTATAAAATGCTTGTAGGATGGTTGTTTCCCCGTTGTTTTTGACAATTGCTTTCAAATCTGCATTATCTTTTCCTTTTTGGACAAATACTATATCAACTGCAGCAATGTCTACTTTTCCACTTGATGGCGAACTTTCCAATGGTAACGGATACCCTTTCACCAACTCCCAGCTCTCATGCAATAGCTTCCATTCTCCATTTTCTTTTATCATTTTAATCGTTCCCTCTTGGGAACCAAAACCTCCTGTAGCGACAAGAATTGCATTATTATTCTCCATCTTTTCATCTATAATTTTTACTTCCTTTGGCGCCATTGACTGTATCATCTCTAAAATTTTCGTATCTTCCATTCCGCTTTGTTCCATTTGCTCAACCATACTTTTAGCAAGATGTCTCTTTACCTCTTTCATGTCTCCCTTATTCAAAGCCTTGCAGTAAGCTATATAAGCATTGGTAGAAGTTCCCTCACCTTTTGTAATTTCATAAGATCCAGATAATTCTGCTTCTCCTAATCTATTCGTCCAACCTATAATCAACACAACTGCGAGTATCAGCGTTCCCGAAAATAGCAATATTCCTAAGTTTTCTCTGTTTATTTTCATCATAATTTATTACCTCCTTAAATGGTTCAAACTTCGACCTTTAAAAATTTCGCCTTTTCCAAGATGTAGGTTTAGAATTTCATATAATGTAGCTCAAATATGCAAAACGCTGTACTGTTTATAATCTTAATTAACTTTTCAGTCCTAAGAATTTGTTAAGATTTGAGATCTCCTGAGGTATAATAGAACCAAAACCAAAAGGAGGTCTCAATGGAATCTAAAAAGCTTTGTCGTAAAATCAATGACCCTGAAGAGCGTTTAAGGATTGTCTTAGCTTCTCTGCAACCCGGGATTAACAAATCAGAGCTTTGTCGTCAAGAAGGTATTTATATCCAGCAATTAGTTCGTTGGACACAAGAAGCCTTAAAATCTGCCCAAGAGGGTTTAAAAAGAAAACCCAGAAAGAATAAAACCCAAGACACAGAAAAGGAACATCTAAAACAAGAAGTAAATTACCTCAAAGAACTTCTGCTCGAACAGACTAAAGAGATCTCAGTCTTAAAAAAAAAGACCAATACCTTTTAAAACACCAAGGAAAATTACCTATGCGTTTTATACCCAAAGAGAAATTAGAAATCATTCAGTTAGCCCGCTATAGTGGCTTAGGTTTTAAGAAAACCTTAAATCTATTTGGCATTAAGCCCCATAGAGTTTGGTGTTGGATACGCAAGATAGAAGATAAAAGTTTTGCTGGTTTAGTAGACCAGCCCCCTATACCCAAATCTATTCCTTCTAAACATCTTGATGAAGAAGAAAAGATGGTTATCAAGAAAGCCCGGGAATACACGCATTTAAACCACAGAAACCTTGCTCATCAAATATTCCGCGATGAAGGTATTTTTGTTTCCGAATCCTTCACCTATCGCATTCTCAAAGAGCAGGGTCTTATCCGTTCAAGGTCTGTTCTTAACATAGAAGCAGCCGCTCAATGGAAGCACCAGCCCCAATCTCCCAATGAAATATGGCATATTGATATATCCTATATTCCCTGTGGAGTAAATGAAAAAGGCAAAACTATCTTTTACTATCTCATTGCTGTTTTGGACGAATACTCTCGCTTTGTGCTTGCATGGGATTTATTCCCCGACATGAAAAAGGAGAGATGCTTTCAAATTGTTGATCAGGCAATCTTCTTAGCCAATTTGCAGGACACTCAACGCCCCAAACTTCTGAGTGATAATGGCAAGCAGTTTAGAGCAAGAAAAGCAAGAGAGTTCTTTAAGAATCTACTTGATATCAAACAGATATTTGCTTCCCCTCATCACCCGGAAACCAACGGCAAAATAGAACGTTTATTCAAAACTACTAAATACGAAGCCCTTTACCGTCAGGATTATTCAACTCATCGGGAAGCAAGAGAGATCCTGCTTAACTTCTTTGATTACTACAACAATCACAGACTGCATCAATCTTTGGGATACAGAACACCCCGAGAGGTCTATTACAAACTAAATCAGGATTATTCGCAAAGAAGGCAAATAGCAAAGTTAGAGAAATTAAATCAAAGAAGAAAATATTGGAAATCAGGAGATCCTTTAACAATTTCAAAGAGCCAAAAGGTTAATTAGGTCTTGACACAGGACAGTAGTTTTCATAATTAGATATTCTCCTTTTTCTTTAAATACACTTCTGAAAACAAAATCGCCAAGCAATATGTTGCTTAATTCTTTTTATACGGACAGAAACCCACAAATTAAACAACATCTCTTGAACGAGAGTTTGAATAACTCCTTATCTAAAACCAGATTCTAATCTCTTTATAACTTCCCGAACCCTTCCCAAAGAAAATTTTTCGCCGGGCTGGTTTTTCTGTGTTCAACCATCTCGTAAATAGATATATGTTCCAACAACTCTCTTAATTCTTCTAATTGTTTCTTCATCTTATAAAACATATTTATTTAAATTAGGACTTTCGCGTTTCAGGTTAAAATCGGAATTTTTGCGTTTTAAGCGGACATCAAATTTAGCGTATAGCACATAGCGTTTAGCGGATAGTAAAGAATAAAAACCTTGGAATTTATAATTTCTTATCTTTCTATACGCTATACGCTATTATTAGCGTTAAGAAAAAACCACGGGAGTGAAGAATGCAAAATTCCTTTAAAACCTTAATCGTCAAGAACTTCTGTTGCAGATCACTATTGCCAAATTAGTTAGATTGGTTAGCAAAAACATCATATTGCAAATGTCTTTCTCTGCTTAAATTCCTCTTTCTTACCTTTGTTCCACTGCCCTACCGGTCTTAAAAAGCCCACTACCCGCGAGTAGACCTCACAGCTCATATCGCATTTGGGACATTTATAATGCTCGCCGGCAACATAGCCATGGGCAGGGCAAACGCTAAAGGTAGGAGTAAGGGTAAAATAAGGAAGGTGATAGTTTTCGCAGACCTTGCGCACTAATGCCTTGACTGTTTGAAAATCTTTAATCTGCTCACCGGCAAAGAGGTGGATGACGGTGCCACCGGTGTATAAAATTTGGACATCATCTTGTAAATCCAAAGCCTCAAAAATATCATCAGTATAATTTACGGCCAGTTGGCTAGAATTGCCCGTTATAAAAGGCTTCCCGTTTCTTCTAGCTATCCAAGTTCCATTATTTACAGTTGGGCACCAAACAACTCCACTATAAATTGTTTCCGCTACATTATGCTTCGTTATTTCTGTATGATGTCTTCT
>DAOWIN010000096.1 GCA_030640885.1 Candidatus Omnitrophota bacterium | reverse complement strand
CAACGCCCGCTGATTTTATTTCTGTCCAATAAAAAAGAAAATTTCTTTTCAATATAAGTCGGCAGTTTATTGCTTTGCTCTTCTTTGTCAAAGAATAAAGACAGGCCTTTCTTTCCTTGCTCACGTGCCAGCTCCTCATGCTCGCGGGTAAGAAACCCCTCATTTACAAAAACTACATCAAAATGGGCAAGTAATTCCTCTCTGGTGAACTTTGTTTTCTGCATCTTTCTTTGATAATAATAACCAACGGCGATATGCATTGCCCGTCCATAGACAACTGCATAATGCGGCATAATTGGCACACGCAAGATATGCACATATTTGTATTTCAGGGGACAGGTAAGATAATCGTCTATCTGAAAATAGCTAAGATTTAAAATCCTTTCAGCAGAAAAAGACCTCTTTAAAATTAACGGTGGCGGTGAAGGAACATTGCGTTTAATTCTCTCTAATGCCGATGTTTTAGAAGCCTCTTTTACTACCGGCAGATCTAATGCCTCTAAAACAAACTGACTAATCTTTCTTGCCCTTTTCCCGCCATAATCACGGGCACTGCTTAAAAAAAGATTTTCTTTTGCCCGCGTCATAGCTACATAAAAAAGCCGCCGCTCTTCTTGGAGATGAAAACTACGCTCGGGCATAATATCCTTTATTAACTCCCCCGAAATCTCAAACTGTTGGCTGCGTTCCTTCAACGGGAATTTCTGCATCACTGAACTCACCGAAAAAACTACCCTAAACTCCAATCCTTTTGCTTTATGCACAGTTAAAATATTTACCAGCGGAATATCTGGATCCACCTCAGCTGTTGCTGGGTCGTCACCCACCTCTATTAAAGCATCTAAATGCTGAACAAAATTGATTACCCTATTCTCCCGCAAAAGAAGCTCACTGTTTCGCACAATGTCAAAAAACTTGGCAATATTCTCAATTTTTTGCTCATCGGCTGGCTGGCTGGATTTGCTTAAACGATTGATATAACCACTTTCGCTAAGGAATAAATACATTAATCTGCCTGTGGTCTGCTGACGGGAAATTTTAATATAATGCTGAATGTCTTGTATTATCTTTTCAATGGTTGCCTTACTTTCTGTGCTGATGCTTTGCAGGTCGGGGATTTTAGAGAGAGAATTAAAAATCTCATAAAGCCCTCGTCTCCTGCGGCTGGCATAATTCATACAGCGGGTTAAATCAGTAGTATCTAATTGGTAAATTTCTGAACTCGCCAAATAATAGAGGCTAAGACTATCATAAAGGTTAGTAATAATTTTTAAGAAAGAAATGATGTTTTTTATTTCCTCACGAGCGTATAAACGCTGACTGCCGCTAAAATTATAGGGGATTCCTTTTATATTCAATGCTTGAATAAAGGGAGCGGCATCGTTATTGCTTCTTACCAAAATAGCAAAATCCTGATAACTATATTTTTTAGATTCTACCGCCTTTTTGATAATCTCGGCTACCCTATCCGCTTCGTCAGAGACAGTCTCAAAATGCAAATGCTCTACCTCTTTATGCGACAAAATGTTTTCTTCTTCTTTTTCAAAAAGCTCTTTTTGTTTTTTTGCTTTTGACTGGTGACTGGTGACTGGTGACTGGTGACTTATCAGTCTCTTATCAATCCCCTCTCTCGCTTCCAGTCTCTGAGGATTATTGTATTGAATCAGTCGGTAGGCAGTATCCAAAATTCTCTGGTTTGAACGATAATTTTTTGTTAGTACTATCTCTTTAAATTCAGGATATGCCTTTTTGAAATTTAGAATATTGCCAATGGCGGCACCACGAAAGCGATAAATGGCTTGATCATCATCGGCGACAGCGGTAATATTCTTTTGCTCGCCGCTTAAAAAATTAACTAACTGAAACTGGCTATAATTGGTGTCCTGAAACTCATCTACCAAAATATATCTAAATTTCTGCTGATACTTTTTTAAAACGGCCGGATGTCGGCTAAAAAGTTTGTGGGTTAGATAAACCTGATTGCCAAAATCCACACAGTTGTTTTTTAACAACAACTCCTCATATTTTTGATAACAAAGAGCAACCTCCTTTTCTCGTTGAGCAATCTCTTTTTGTTCCGGATTATCTGCCTTGCTTTCCAAACGCTCTGCATAATCTAAATACTCCTCTGCGCTGATATCCTCATCCTTTGCCCGGCTGAATAAATTGATGACTGCCTCAATATAACGGGTAGGATTGCCTAAAGGCCGGTAATGAGAGAGGGGAAATTCGAAAAGATGCTCTTTGAAAAAGATAACCTGCTCGGCTTTGGTTAAAACCTTAAAATCAGCGGTTAAACCCAAATACAAAGCATTCTCTCTTAATATTTCGTCACCAAAGGAATGGAAGGTGCTGATTAAGACATCGGCATAGCCATAGGGAATTAAAATATCAACCCGTTCTTCCATTTCAGCGGCGGCTTTATCGGTAAAAGTAAGAGCTAAAATCTCGGACGGCTTTGCCTTTTTGCTGGAAATCAAATAAGCAATTTTGCGGGTAAGGACAGTTGTTTTACCCGTTCCCGCTCCAGCAATAATCAGCAAGGGTTTTTTATCAAAGAGCGCTGCCTCTTTTTGTTCCTTGTTTAATCCTTCTAAGACTTTACTCATTAAATAATTCTACTTCTTTTTTCTCTTGGCTAACGCTAATCAGTTTATCATTAAAACGAGACAGGTTTTTCTCGGCATCTTCATATTTTTTCTTGGTGTTAAAAAGATGCTTGCCAACCAAAACAAAATCTTCACTGAATTTCGCTAAATCTTGATTTAATCTACCTAAATTAGAAATAATCTTTTTGGTATTTTTGTCTATTTCCATCCCCCGCAACCCCAAAACAATAACCATTAGATAAGCATAGAAACTATTCGGCGAAACTGGTATTATCTTTTTAGAAACAGCATAGGAACAAATATCTGTTTTGATTATTGTTTCATAATAGACATTTTCAGCTGGAATATAAAGCAAGGCAAAATCATAAGTCCCTTCATCAGGAAGAATATATTTGTTGGCAATTGTATCAATGTGTTTTCGAACATCACGGGCAAATTCTTTTTCCAGTCTTTTTCTTACATCCTCTTTATTTTCCTCAAGCATTTTCTTAAAATTCTCCAAAGGAAACTTAGAATCTACCGGCACCAATTTCTCTCCCAAGCGAATCACTGCATCTACCTGAGCTGAATTTTTAAAGCTATATTGAAGAGTAAAATGCTTCTTAGGAAGAATTTGCCCTAAAAGGTTCGCTAACGAAAACTCGCCAATCTCTCCGCGAAACTTAGGGGCTTTTAAAAGATTTTCCAATCGTGAAACATCTCTGCCTACCTCATAAATTCTCTTGCTTGCTTCTTGCAACTCCCCCAATCTATTTTGCAAAGGACCAATTACTGCAGCTGCCCTGTCTAACCTCTCGCTAACACTTTTATTGCTTTGCTGGAGAACATCAGTATTTTCTTTAAGCCGCTGGTTTACCTGTTCGGTTATGGTATTTAATTGAGTATTCATCTGAGCAGTGAACTGACCAATCTGCTGATTAAGCATCAGCAAGCCCTGCTTATCTCCTTTTATTTTACTACTGTTGATAATATTAAAAATTAACAAAGCGACTACGGTGATAATTAAAATGATAATCAAAATATTCACATCGGCTCCTTTTTGACAATTCTAATGAATCGTTTGTCTTTTGGCTCTTCAACCTGTAGCCTGTAGCGTGAAGCGTGAAGCTTTTTCATCTCTCCTCAATAAACAACCTCTTTATCCTCTTTCCCCAGCTCGGTTTTTTAAGGGCTTGGGGTTGGAAGATAAATTCTTCGGATTTCTTTTTTATCTTTTCAAAATATTTCTCAAATGAATTGGCTACTTCTTCAGACTCAATCAAAACCGAAGATTCGTTGTTTTTGTCCAAGGCGTGATAAGACCAGTTTGTGCTGCCGATAACTACATAATTTCCATCTATAATAATCAGCTTATTATGGCTGGTTTTATGCAAATCGTCTAACCAAACCCGGACACCGCCTTTACTGAAAATCTTAGCTGTTGCCTTATTCTCCCTTGTATTCTTTTCATTCCAGTCTGATTGGTCAAGAATTACCTCTACATTTACTCCCCGTTTAGCGGCTAAAATTAGCTCTCTAATTAATTTATTGGGAGAACTGTCAGGATATTTTTGATAATAACGCGATATATAAAGAATAATATGAATTGATTTCTTCGCTTCTGAAATAAGGGAACGCACTTTTGGAAAGTATTTTTTGTTGCAGATCGGCTGGACATCGGCGGGAAAAGAAAAGCAAAAATCGACATTGAGGAGAAAAAAAAGAATTAGAACAAATAGCAATATTTTTCGTCTTTTAAGCATTCAATGACACCACAATTTAGGCAATTCCGAAAGCGTTCGGGAAAGACTAAATTGTATAATGGAATTGAACCCAGCACTAATTTTCTACTACGGTTAAGCATCCTGAAAAATTAGTGCTGGGTAAATTCAACTAAGGCCTTGCGAAGCACTTCCTGCTTCGCAAAGCCAAGTTTTATTTATTTTACCCCATTTCGCTCTAAAAGTCAAGACAGGCTTAGGCGTTGACAGGTTTTAAAAAAGATAGTATTATAAAGATTATAATAAGATAATGAAAGTAATAAAAAATTTAAAAATAATCCTCAAAAAAGCCCTCAATTTAATTTACCCCTTAAATTGTGTTATCTGCAAGAAAAGCTTAAACTTTGATGACAGCTCCTATTTATGTCCTAATTGCCACCATAAAATTATCAAAAACAAACCTCCTTTCTGTATTAAATGCGGATGTTCATTGGGAAAGAAAAGAACCGCTTCGGATTATATTTGTTTAGGTTGTCAGAATAAACAATTTTATTTTGAACGGGTTTGGACAGTAAATAGATATATGGGGATAATTAGACAATTAATTCATCTGTTCAAATACCATCGGCAGCAATATCTGACAAGAATATTGGGAAAACTGATGGTTGATTTTATAAAAGTTAATCTAAATTATCAAACAGTGGATGTTCTTGTTCCCGTTCCTTTACATATCCACAAGCTTCGTCAGCGGGAATTTAATCAAAGTAATTTGTTGGCTAAAGAGATTAACCAACAAATTTCTATTCCTATTGATAACAGTTTAATACGCATTAAACGGACTTCTTCACAGACCGGGCTTTCTGAACAAGAACGATTTCGCAACATCGCTGGAGCTTTCAAAATCAAAAAAGGAAAAGAAATTGCTCAAAAATCTGTTCTTTTGGTTGATGATGTCCTCACCAGCGGGGCAACGGCTAATGAGTGCGCGCGGGTTTTAAAACAAGGAGGGGCGAAAAGGGTGGAAATTCTGGCGCTGGCGGGAAAATAAACACGCTACAAGCTACAAGTTGCAGGCTGCAAGTAAGAAAAAGAAAATAGAAAATAGAAAAAGCAAAAATAGAAAAGAACAATGAAAATATTAAATTCTTATATCCTATAGGAACTGCGTAGTTCCTTTATGTTTTGCTTTGCCATTTTCACTTTTATTCTTGTAGTTGGTAATCTCGTAAAATTGGCTGATTTAGTAATTAATAAAGGAGTAAATCTACTTTCTGTAGGTAAGCTTTTTGCTCTTCTTCTTCCCTCTTTACTAAACTATACAATCCCTATGGCTGTGCTTGTTGGCATTCTTTTAACCTTTGGTTATTTGTCTGCTAATAACGAAATCACTGCCATCCGCTGTAGCGGGTTTGCCCTTTCTCGGATTTTAATACCTTTGATAACAATAGGAATCATAATAAGCCTTTCTTTAGTAGTTCTGGAAAATTATATTATCCCTTGGAGTCACTTTGCTTCTCGAAAAACTCTTATTGAAATTGGCAGCCGCGAACCTGCTTCTTGTTTAGAAAGCGGACGTTTCATAAAAGAATTTAAAGATTATATCATCTTTATCCACGAAATTAAAGGAAATAAATTAAAGCATATTCGTATTTATCAACCTCGTTACGCAAAAAATACACGCACAATTGTTGCCCAACGAGGGGTGCTTATACCCTTTTCTTCAGATAAAGAAGAAAAAATAGCCCTAAAATTAATTGATGGCTGGAGTGAAGAACAAAACCCGCAAGAACCCGATAAATTTTACAAAGCTAAGTTTAAGGACTACAAATTAACCTTAAATCCTACCTCTCGCTTAAAAAAAGAAACTGTAGAAAAAAAGATTAAGGATATGAATATTAAAGAATTGAAAAAAGAAATAGGGCGACTGAAGAAAAAGGGCATTTCGGCTATCCCTTTAATTGCTGAAATGCAAAGAAAATTTTCCTTTTCTTTTTCAGTTTTGGCCTTTATCATCGTCGGCTTTCCTTTGGGAATAATTGCGAAACGCGGAGAAAAACCGATTGGATTCGGATTGGGTCTGGCTATCATCTTGCTTTATTATTTGCTGATGGCAGGAAGCAAAGGGTTAATTATTTCTAAGGGCGCAAACCCCTACTTCTGGATGTGGCTGCCAAATGTAATTATTGCTGGAATAGGGGTAGTTTTGACTTATTTAATGGTGGAAAGATGAATTGCTTCAAGCCTCAAGCTTCAGGCTACAGGCAAGAAAAAGATAAGGAAATCTTATATCTTAGGTTCCTTGCTTATAACTTGTAGCTTGCAACTTGCAGCATTCTCAATTTTTCTTGCTTGAAACTTGCAACTTGTAACTTGTAACTTGTAATATGCTTATTCTTCAACGTTATATTTTAAAACGCTTTCTTATCACTTTATTTTATTGTTCGTTAGTCTTTATTTCTCTTTATATCATAGTAGATTTATTTGACAATATAGATGAAATTATTGAACAAAAATGGACATTGCTTTTTTTACTGCGATATTATGGCAATTATGTTCCTCTTATTTTTACCCGCACAATTCCTGTAGCCGCACTTTTGTCCAGCCTTCATTCTTTAGGGAATTTGGAAAAAACTAATGAGATAATTCCTATAAAAACCGCAGGAATAAATTTCGTAAAAACCATCATCCCTATCCTCTTCTGGGGAATAATTATTAGCTTGGGAGTATTTATCATCAATGAGAAGGTTGTTTCTTCTATGCCCGCCCCTTTATTCCAGGAGAAAAAAGAAATTCTGTATGATGTTACTCTATATGGAGATAAAAACCAAATATTTTACCTGAAAGAATACGACACCCAAAAAAATATTGCTAAGGATATAATAATTTTCATTCAGGATAAAAACAAACAGATTCGTCAGAAAATCACCGCCAAGAAAACAGAGTGGATAAATAATAGATGGAACTTTTTTGATCTCACTATCTCTAAATTAAATCTAACTGGAGAAATTATCGGCGAATCTGCAAGATATGAGCAAAAAATAATTGATATAGGAGTAAAACCAATTGATTTCTTAAACTCAGCAAAAAAGATTGAATTTATGAGTAGCAGAGAATTGAAAAGAATGATTGGAAGGCTTTCTTCGGTTGATTACAAACCGCAAAGAGAACTAACAGAATGGCATTATAAAATTTCTTTTCCTTGGATAAATATGGTAATTATATTTTTGGGGCTTTCTTTTGGAATGGCAAGTAAAGGAAAAGGGGGAATATTTGTGCGGATAGGAATTTCTTTGCTTTTGGGATTATCTTATTATGGGGTTATTTCTATCAGTTTGGCACTGGGTAAAGGCGGGTTTTTAATTCCTTCAATTTCAGCATGGCTTCCCCATTTTCTTTTTTTAATAATCTCTTTTGGAGTGTTGAGGAAAAACCTGTCACACTGATTACACTGATTAAATCGCTGATGATGACCCTGATAAAAACCTGTAACACTGATTACAGATTGAAAGATAAGATAAATTAACTTGTCCATACTTTTTTTTCTGTCTCTTTTTTAACAATCTTGGTGAGATAAATATCTGCAATAACCTCATCGGGTTCAAACCAAAGCTTTATTTCTCTTTCTGCTTCTTCTTCGTTTGCAGAAGCATGAATTACATTTTCAAAAACACCGCTGGTGGTTATTCTACCATATGCCCCGCGAATAGACACTGAGTCCGCCTCTTCGGGATTGGTCAATCCAGCCAACTCCCGCACCTTGCTTATTGCCTCTTCACCGTAATAAACCATTGCCAAAACTTTCTTTTTATGGAATTCTCCGCAGATATACTTAATCAGATCTGCAAAAAAGGGCTTGTCTTTTAGCTGGCAATAATGTTTTTCGGCTAATTTCTTATCTACCTTTACAATTTTAGCCGCAATAATATCTAAACGTGTTTCTGAAAGGCGGGTCAAAATATTGCCGGTGAGAGATTTTTTTAAACCATCGGGCTTGATTAAAACTAAAGTTTGTTGAATCATTTTATTATCACTGATGGCACTGATGCAAAACACTGATTACACTGATAAAGAAACACTGATTACACTGATAATCAATGTTTGCTATACAAGTACCTCAATCCTCCTATTCCAACTAACAAAAAAGGGATACAAAGCAATTGTCCCAGGGTCAAATTTCCCCCAAGGAAACCTATCTGAGAATCAGGCTGACGAAAAAATTCTACCAAAAATCTGAATAGAGAATAGAAAGTAATAAAAACAAAAAAGAGTGTCCCTTTTCTCAGCGGTTTTTTATTTAAATTCCACAGAATAGCAAAGATAATTAGATTTTTAAAAGATTCATAGAGTTGGGAAGGATGGCGAAAGCCTTCTACGCCAGGAAACTTTACTGCCCAAGGCAAAGAGCTAATCCGTCCATACAACTCGCCATTGATAAAATTCCCTATTCTTCCCAAACACAAACATATACTTAGAGGAATAACAAAGAGATCGGCAAGGGCAAAAAAATCGATTTTCTTTCGGTGGCAATAAATCAATCCGCCTAATAACCCACCCAAAAAACCGCCATGCACTGATAAACCGCCATGCCAAATGGCAAGCATTTCTGCTGGATGAGTTAGGTAAAAGTTGAAGTTATAGACCAAAACATAGAAAAGCCGCGCCCCCAAAATTCCGCCTAAAATAACACAAAAAACAAAATCGGAAACCCCTTCTTTGTTTATCCCTATTTTTTTTCTTTCTACCAAAAAACTAAGAAGCTTTAATGTAATGAAAAAACAAAATAACCAAATTAAACCATAATACCTTATTTCTATACTTCCAAATTTCAAAAATACTGGATTTAGGCGAGAAACGAACCCCATTAGAAAAATTGGAAAGAAATTAAAACCAAAAAATAACCCCTTTCTTTTTTTCTCTATTTCTGTTTTCAAAAACGGGGTGTTTTCTAACGGGGTGAACATTACTTAAGTTTTATGAACCAAAGACATTTTTCCTTCCATTCGCAATCAGTGCATATATCTTTAACATCAGAAATATATCTAAATTTTTTATTCACAAAACAAAAAATATCTTCCTGTTTAACCCTTGCCCCTTTGCTTAAACCCAATTTGTTTAATACCTTTAAGTCTATATCCTTAACTTTCCGGGAGGAATCTGCTGTCTTTTGGCATAAACTCTCTTTGTGGTAAGGGCAAAAAAAGCAAACAGCATCACCTTCATCAATCAGCTCTATCTCTAACTGAGGAGTGGAATTTATTTCCTGAATTAACTTGGTTAAATTGTTTGTGAAATTTGGGTTGTATCCGTATCCCTGAAATCCCTGTAGACACAAAAGATGATGAGCGCGAAGACGCATAATCAGTATCTCCGCTGAGCATACTTCGCTTTATCTATTTCTCCGTTATAAGAACTCTTAGGAAGAATGCTAAAAGATATGCCGGCAGTTGCAGATGCCTTTATCAAATCCACTATTACAAAAGGAAGCACTCCTTTGTATAAGGTTTCCCAAAAACCAGACTTTATAGCCAAAGATAAAACAACTGCTCCGCAAAGATAGATAATTCCCACTCCTAACATCATAAGTTTTAATTGAGAAAAGAAACCACGCGATTCAATATGCCCATCTGTCCAGCGGCCGATCACTAAAGGAGCAATAATAAAACCAATGAAATAACCATAGGTGGGTGAAAAGGTAGCTAAAGAACCAGCTGTACCTCCGGCAAACCAAGGCACTCCAACTAATCCTAAGCCTACATAAAACAATTGACTAACTGCCCCAAATGCCCCTCCGCAAATTACTCCGCTTAAAAGAACAGCCAAAACTTGACCGGTAATAGGAACTGGCGTAAACGGCAAAGGAATATAAATCTGGGCTGAAAGCCCGGTAAAACAAGCCATAGCAAAACTCAAAGTTAGTTTATTTGCCAATGTCAAACTGCAGCGCCATTTAAAGAATAAAAATCTTAATTTAAAATACCTATCAATTATTATTGCTCTTTGCATTGTTTTCTCCTGGTATAATAATCATTATATCTACTTTTTATTATAAAACTGCAGGGGTTTTCTGTCAAGTGCCGAACGGGAAAAGCTGGTACATTAACCATCTAATAGCTTTTTTCACTTCATAAGTTCAAATACCTGTTGGTAATAATTAGCTATGGTTCTCAGGGATTTAATCATAACGGTTGTTAGATAATAACTCAAAATAACAACAATGACGGTTACGATTATTTTTGTTCTTTTGCTAAAACGGTGATTAAGCCAAAGTAAAGGCAAAGCCAATGGACCAATGCAGAGAAAAGCAATTACCAACCAATAGGTTTTAAAATACCACTTTTCTTTTTGCTTTTTATCTAAAAATTCCCCGCAATGCTTGCATTTTATGGCATCATCTTGTATATCTTCGGCACAATAAGGACATTTTTTCATATGAATGAAGTTCGATACCTACTTCTTGAGCGGAAAATGTTCGGATAATTCCGCTTTTTCGCTTTGGAGAATTTTATTTCTTCATTTGGCCAATATCAAACAAAACCAAGCTCTTTGGCAATTTTAAACCAAGTATTAAATTTTGATGGCCAACCTTTTTCAAAACCTGTTTCTTTGTGACTTTGCGGATTGTCGGAAAAAACTTCCAATTTATATGTTTTTAAAAAGGGATATCTGATTTCAACAATGTAAATTCATAATAATTTAGCAATTCAGATAAAGTGTTGTTTTTTATTGAATCTTCACCTTCTTCTGAAAAATTACCCAGTAATAAAAAATTTAGCAACCGATTTTTTACTGTTTTCTTGGATGTTTGATTAATACCGATTGAAGTAATTCGGTTATTTTGATTATCAAATAATGCATAATATTTTTCCATCATAGTAGATTTATTGTTAAATTATCTTCCTTGATACCTCTTCCCCTTTTCGCTTAAAGAATAAAAGCCCTTTTGTTCTTCTGATCGAACAAATAAGTGCATATTGATTCCACTCTTACTCTCATTTTCATGATGATTTAATTCTCCACGAATTGTATTTCTAAAAGTATCCATTTTATATTTTTCGCCTAAATTCTTTTTCTTTACAATTTTTTCCATTCTCTCGTAAATTTCTTTCAATGAAGTAAATTCTTTCCCTTTTTGTTGATTTTCTTTAATTACATCAATAATCATTGATTTCAAAGAAGGAACAGCCCCTGGCAAAAATTCTTCTTTTTTTTGAATTTCTTGAATAACTTTTTGCAAACCTTCATCTTTGCTTGCTTTGTCTTCATTTTTCAAAAATGCTCTATAAACATCTGAATATCCTGCTAGATATTCCTCATTTGGAGAAAAAACTGAATCAGTAAATTTAACAGAGTTGTAAATCGCTTGCAGTTGTGAAAAGTATAACGGCTTTGTTTCTTTAAAAACTGTATTCACTTCAAAATTTGAAATTAGTCCACCGCGAGTAAGATTTGTGCTTCCAACAATCCCGGTTGTTTCTCGTCCTTTTTCAAAAAGATAAATTTTCGGATGAAAAACAATGTCTGTTTTGTTTTTTCCTTTATCTCCAAAACAGTAAAATTTTATATTATGATTAGATTTTTTTAGTTGTATAAAATAATGCAACGATTTTGGATCTGTTGTTTTAAAATCCAAACCAGCAATCAGTTCGATTTTCCCGCCATTTTTCAAGCATTGATGTAATGCATTTTCAATAACTTGTATTCCTGAATACTTTAAAAAAGCTACTGCAATTTGCACATTATCAGAATTTTGCAATTCTTGTTTAATGATATTGCCAATTGGATAATTTAAATTTGAAAGTAATTGTATTGCCATAGTTATTTCATTAAATCATTAAGTGATACGCCTCCAGCGTCCGCAATTTTTTAACCGTTTTAATGGCAGGATTTGATATTAACCCTGTTCTACTCATAATCAATTTTGCTTTTTGGAAGAGTTTAACCTTTTACCTCTTCTATTCGCCACCAAAAAATTTCCCCCGCTCACAACCCTTTTCCCCGTTTTACTCTCCAATTCCTTCCTCGCGTTTTTGGCAACACGCCCACCTTTTTTCGCTGGAGTTTTATTTTCTTCTAAACCTTTAGATTCCATAGTTTCCGCAATTTGTCGAGTGGAAAGCTCTGCCAACGCCATAAAAATTAATTCCGCATCGGACATATGATCGCGTAGATTTTGTGTTTTTAATTTCTTTAAATTTTTATGCTCATTAACAGATAAATCGCTCCACTCTTGATGAATAATATTTGTCAAAATAGCATATTCGTCTTTCTCTTTAACTTCGTTATTTTTCCAATAATCCGTTAATTTATTCCTAACTTCCTGCCCCATCATTCTTTGCTGTATCCACTTTTTACTCCTGCCCATTTTTTGCCAATATTCCCGACTGCGATTTAATGCTTTCTCCGGATTATTTATTTCTTGCATTCGTTCATAACCAACTTTAGCAAGCCACAATTTTACCGGTTCGGCTTTTGGACTGGGAACAGATTGAATAAGACGCAACAATGTTTCTACATCGGCTACATCAGTTTTGTAAAACTTTCCGTCAGCAGATTGCAATTTCAGTTGGTCACATTTTGTGACAGACTCGTTTCCCTCTTTTTTTAAGCGATTTTTAAGAGTAGTCCAATAACTTTGCGCCTTTTTGAAATCAACCTGTTCAGTAAGAATGGAAATAATATCAATTACTGAAAAATACCATTTTTCTTTCTTCTCGTCCCAAGTCCGCCGAATCTTACGGCTTTGAAAAAAGACTATTTTATTGCTTTGTTCTGATTTATTTTTCATAATCAATCTTGCTTTTTAGAAGGATTTAATTTTTTCACCTCATCTGCT